>NZ_JBEOXE010000010.1:0-168472 GCF_040296485.1 Streptomyces sp. NPDC002138
GGAACCTCATCCACCGAAGTGGACGGGGTATCAACTTCTGGCGTTGATTTTTGGCACGCTGTTGAGTTCTCAAGGAACGGACGCTTCCTTTGTACTCACCCTCTCGGGCTTTCCTCCGGGCTTCGTTCTTCGTTTCCGACTCTATCAGACTCTCTCGTGTCCGATTCCCGGTCGAAGCGGGTTTCGCTTTCCAGGTTTTCGCCTTTCGCGTTTCCCTTTCCGGCGATTCCAACTCTACCAGATTCTTTTCCCGCTCCGTTTACCGGAGTTGAATTGGAATTCGGTGGCCGTTGGGGACCTTTCCCTTTCGGGCGGTTCAGACCATATCAGGTTTCCCCGGGCCGATTTACCGCCCGCTCGCGGGTGCGCCCGGACACGTGAGTGCCGGGGGTTCCTTCGAGGCGGGAGACGTAAACGTACTGGAGCGGGGCCCCCGGATGCAAATCCGGTTGCCCCGCTCCAGTGAGGACGCTACGAGGTGGCTACGAAGAGCCTCAGACCTCGACCACGACCGGGAGGATCATCGGGCGGCGGCGGTAGCCGTCCGAGACCCACTTGCCCATCGTGCGGCGGATGAGCTGCTGGATCTGGTGCGGCTCCGCGACGCCGTCGGCGGCCGCGCGGGCGATCGATTCCTCGATCTTCGGCAGGACCGCGGCGAAGGCCGAGTCCTCGATGCCCGAGCCCCTGGCCTGGATGTTCGGCCCGCTCACGATCTTGCCGGTGGTGCTGTCGACCACGACGTAGACCGAGATGATGCCCTCGTCGCCGAGGATGCGGCGGTCCTTGAGCGAGGCCTCCGTGACATCGCCGACCGAGAGGCCGTCGACGTAGACGTAGCCGGCCTGGACCTTGCCGGTGATCTTGGCCTTGCCGTCGATCAGGTCGACGACCACGCCGTCCTCGGCGATGACGATGCGGTCCTTCGGAACGCCCGTCAGCGCGCCGAGCTCGGCGTTGGCGCGCAGGTGGCGCCATTCGCCGTGGACCGGCATGAGGTTGCGCGGCTTGCAGATGTTGTAGAAGTACAGCAGCTCGCCGGCCGAGGCGTGGCCCGAGACGTGCACCTTGGCGTTGCCCTTGTGGACGACGTTGGCGCCCCAGCGGGTCAGGCCGTTGATCACGCGGTAGACCGCGTTCTCGTTGCCCGGGATCAGGGACGACGCCAGGATCACGGTGTCGCCCGGGACGATCCGGATCTGGTGGTCGCGGTTGGCCATGCGGGACAGCGCGGCCATCGGCTCGCCCTGGGATCCGGTGCAGACCAGTACGACCTCGTGGGCCGGCAGATCGTCGAGGGTCTTGACGTCCACGACGAGGCCGGCCGGGACCCGCAGGTAGCCCAGGTCACGGGCGATGCCCATGTTGCGGACCATCGAGCGGCCGACGAAGGCGACCCGGCGGCCGTACTCGTGGGCGGCGTCGAGGATCTGCTGGATCCGGTGCACGTGGCTGGCGAAGCTCGCCACGATGATCCGGTTGTTGGCGTTCGCGAAAACCGTGCGCAGGACGTTGGAGATCTCGCGCTCGGGCGGCACGAAGCCGGGGACCTCGGCGTTCGTCGAGTCCGAGAGGAGGAGGTCGATGCCCTCTTCGCTCAGACGCGCGAACGCGTGCAGGTCGGTGAGCCGGTTGTCCAGCGGGAGCTGGTCCATCTTGAAGTCACCGGTGCACACGACCATGCCGGCGCCGGTGCGGATGGCCACGGCCAGGGCGTCCGGAATGGAGTGGTTGACCGCGATGAATTCGCAGTCGAAGGGGCCGAGGTTCTCGCGCTCGCCTTCCTTCACCTCGAGGGTGTAGGGGCGGATGCGGTGCTCCTGGAGCTTCGCCTCGATGAGGGCCAGCGTCAGCTTGGAGCCGATCAGCGGGATGTCCGGCTTCTCCCGGAGGAGGAACGGGACGGCGCCGATGTGGTCCTCGTGACCGTGCGTGAGGACGATGCCCTCGATGTCGTCGAGACGGTCCCGGATGGACGAGAAGTCCGGCAGGATCAGGTCGATGCCGGGCTGCTCCTCCTCGGGGAAGAGGACGCCGCAGTCGACGATGAGCAGGCGACCGTCGAACTCGAAGACGGTCATGTTGCGGCCGATCTCACCGAGACCGCCCAGGGGGGTGACCCGGAGGCCGCCCTTGGCGAGCTTCGGCGGCGGACCGAGTTCAGGATGCGGATGGCTCAAAAGTATCTCCTCAACCACACGCGCCACGTACCTCTTCAGGCACGCGGCGGGCATGTCATTCGTGCACTGGTGCACTTGCTGTGTGTCTTGTGGGTGTTTCTGGTCCTGCTTATTCAGTTGTGAAGTCTGTGAAGGCCCTGGGGGCCGGTGTCAGAGCTGTACCCCGCCGGCGGCAAGATCGATCTTGAGCTGGGCGGTCTCTTCGGCCGTCAGCTCGATCAGCGGCAGTCGCAGCGGGCCCGCGGGCAGGCCCTGGAGGTGCAGCGCGCCCTTGGTGGTGATGACGCCCTGCGTGCGGAACATGCCGGTGAAGACCGGGAGCAGCTTCTGGTGGATCTCGGCCGCCTTCTGCACGTCGCCGCCGAGGTAAGCCTCCAGCATGGCGCGCAGCTCCGGGGTGACGACATGGCTCACGACGGACACGAAGCCGGCCGCGCCCACGGAGAGCAGCGGCAGGTTCAGCATGTCATCGCCGGAGTACCAGGCCAGGCCGCTCTGCGCGATGGCCCAGCTGGCGCGGCCCAGGTCGCCCTTGGCGTCCTTGTTCGCGACGATACGCGGGTGCTCGGCCAGACGCACGATGGTTTCGGTGTTGATCGGGACACCACTGCGACCGGGGATGTCGTAGAGCATGACCGGCAGCCCGGTGGCGTCGGCGATCGCGGTGAAGTGCCGGTAGAGGCCTTCCTGCGGCGGCTTGCTGTAGTACGGAGTGACCGCGAGCAGGCCGTGTGCGCCGGTGCGCTCGGCCTGGCGGGCCAGCTCGAGCGTGTGCGCGGTGTCGTTGGTGCCGATGCCGGCGACCACATGGGCGCGGTCTCCGACCGCTTCGAGAACGGCTCGTACGAGGTCGTTTTTCTCCGCGTCGGTGGTGGTCGGGGACTCACCGGTGGTCCCGTTGATGATCAGGCCGTCGTTGCCTGCGTCCACCAGGTGGACGGCGAGCCGCTGCGCGCCATCGAGGTCGAGTGCGCCATCCGCCGTGAACGGCGTGATCATGGCGGTGAGGACCCGCCCGAAGGGGGTCTGCGGAGTCGAGATCGGAGCCATGGGTAACACGCTACTCGCTGCCACGCTCGCGGTGTCCCCTCGGGGGACGTCAACAGGGGGGTGCCGACCCCGTGAGGCCAGATGGTGAGGGATCCCGGCACTGCCTGCTCGGGGGTTCAAGCAGTGCCGGGTCCGTTTGATCAGCCTAGATGAACTTTGCGAAACGCCGCAATACGGACACTTCGGTCAAGTCTCCGTACATGCGTACGTCCCGGGCGGCACACGGGAATCCGGTTACGGAGCCACGCGGCCGTTGGTGTTGAAGGCGGCGTACGTCAGGGGCATCAGGGACGCCCAGTGCCGCTCCATCTTCTCGCCGACCATCTCGATCTCCCGCTGCGGGAAGGACGGCACCGTCGCCAGCTCGTGCTGCGTGCGCAGGCCGAGGAAGTGCATGAGCGAGCGCGCGTTGCACGTGGCGTACATCGAGGAGAAGAGACCCACCGGCAGGACCGCGCGGGCCACCTCGCGGGCGACGCCCGCCGCGAGCATCTCCTGGTAGGCGTCGTACGCCTGACGGTACGAGTCCTCCATGACGCGACCGGTCAGCTCCTGCTGGGCCTCGGTGCCGTCGACGAAGACGTACTTGCCCGGGCGGCCCTCCTGGACCAGCTTGCGGTCGGCGTCCGGCACGTAGAAGACCGGGTCCAGCTCCCTGTAGCGGCCCGATTCCTCGTTGTAGGACCAGCCCACGCGGTGCCGCATGAACTCGCGGAACACGAAGATCGGGGCACTGATGAAGAACGTCATCGAGTTGTGCTCGAAGGGGCTGCCGTGGCGGTCCCGCATCAGGTAGTTGATCAGGCCCTTGGAGCGCTCGGGGTCCTTCTGGAGTTCCTCCAGGGACTGCTCCCCGGCCGTGGAGACCCGGGCCGCCCACAGCACGTCGGAGTCGGCGGCGGAGTGCTTCACCAACTCCACCGTGACGTCACTGCGGAAGCTGGGTTTCGGATCTGAAGCGGCGGTCTCGCTCACCGGGGGTCCTTCCAAAGGGCATCGCTTGGGGCGCGACCACTCTACGGCGCCGGGGCCCGCTCCCCGGACAGCACCGCAGACCGTTCCACATCTGACGCGCAGCCATAAAGTTCCGCTAAGTTACCGAAATCCGGCACCGATCGGCCCTGTCGCTCGTCCTTACGGGTAGCAGCAACCACCCCGATCGCAAGGAGAGTCGCCCCCATGTTTCGCCGGCGCGAACCCGTCCCGTTTGCCTTCGTCGCCGAGGCCGACCGTTTCCGCAGCAACGTCACCCCGCCGCCACGCGAGAGTCTCGGCCTCCCCCAGATCGCCGCCCGTAGTCTGGTCGGACTGACCGTGGTGGCGGGGCTCGTCGGCTCGCTGCTCTTCGGCATGCCCGCACTGCAGCCGCAGAAGGCCCCCGAGAAGACCCAGCAGTCCGAAGCCGCCGAAGGGCGCTGAGCCCAGCCGACCCGTCCGGCCCCCCTGAGGTGGTCGGCCGGGACCGGACTGGGTAGCCTCACCGGCACTGCCCTACCGAACGTGCATGTGAGTGAGGATCAGCCGTGCCCCTGCCCTTCCTGACGGCCGAGCACCTCGACGGCGAGGACGATGCCGACGCGGCGCTCCCCCACGACGATCCCGACCGCTGGCGTCGGCCCTACCGGCCCGGCCCCTGGCGGGTGGCCATCGCGGCCCTGCTGCTCCTGCTGGCCTCGTTTATGCTGCTCGCGACGATGATCATCGCGTTCGCGGGCGCGTGGGCCGGGGCGGCCGTCTGTGCCGTCGCCGCGCTCGCGGTCATCGGGACCTCGCTGCGGCTGCTGCGCGCGGGCGTCTGGGTGAGCCGTACGGGCCTGCGCCGGGTGTCCTTCTTCTCGACCCGCTCCATCCCGTGGTCCGAGGTCGGCGAGGTCCGTACGGTGCAGCAGCCGGTGCGCTGGCTGGGCCTGCCCCGGACGGTGCAGGGCCAGGCGCTGACCGTGGCCGGGCGTGACGGGGCCACGGCCGGGGCGCCGGTGCTGCTCACCGACCACAGCGCGGACTTCCTGGCCCGTACCGAGGCCTTCGACCGCGCCGCCGGCATCGTCGAGGCGTGGGCCGAGGAGTACCGGGCCGTCCCGGTGGGCTGACCCGGTGGGCTGACCGCGCACCGCGCGGCGGCGCGCAGCACCGAGCACGTGGAGGCCGTACAGGGATCAGACCTGTACGGCCTTTCCGTCGTGCAGGGCGATCGCCCGCTGCATGGCCTTGCGGGCCCGCGGGGTGTCGCGCGCGTCGTGGTAGGCGACGGCGAGGCGGAACCAGTTGCGCCAGTCCCCCGGGCCGTCCTCCGTCTCGGCCTTGCGGCGCGCGAAGACCTCGTCGGCCGAGTCCCGCAGGATCCGGCCGTACTCGTCCCGCTCCAGCTCGTCCACGGGCAGGCCGCCCTCGGCCTCCAGCTCGGTGGAGAGCTGGTTGGCACGGGTGACGAACCGCGTGTTCTTCCACAGGAACCACACGCCGACGACGGGCAGGACCAGCACCGACGCCCCGAGGGGGACGGTGATCCAGGTGCCCATCGCCAGCAGGGTCACGCCTTGGCGGCCGGCCAGGACGAAGTAGAAGACCAGGACGGCGGCCGTGATGAAGTAGATGATCTTCGCGCGCATAAGGAGTGCTACTGCCTGCTCAGCCGAGGTCGAGGAAGTGTTCCAGGCCGAAGGTGAGGCCCGGGGTCTGCGTCACGCGGCGCGCGCCGAGCAGGATGCCCGGCATGAAGCTGCTGTGGTGCAGGGAGTCGTGGCGGATCGTGAGGGTCTCGCCCTCGCTGCCGAGGAGCACTTCCTGGTGGGCCAGCAGGCCGCGCAGGCGGACCGCGTGCACCGGAATGCCGTCGACGTCGGCGCCGCGGGCGCCGTCGAGGGCGGTCACCGTGGCGTCGGGCTGCGGGGCGGAGCCCGCCTCGGCGCGGGCCGCCGCGATCAGCTGCGCCGTGCGGGTCGCCGTACCGGAGGGGGCGTCGACCTTGTTCGGGTGGTGCAGCTCGATGACCTCGACGGACTCGAAGTAGCGGGCCGCCTGGGCCGCGAACTTCATGGTGAGCACGGCGCCGATGGAGAAGTTCGGAGCGATGAGCACACCGGTCTTCGGCGAACCGGAGAGCCAGGTGTTCAGCTGCGCGAGGCGGTCCTCGGTCCAGCCGGTGGTGCCGACGACCGCGTGCATGCCGTGGCGCACGCAGAAGTCGAGGTTGCCCATGACCGACGCGGGGGTGGTCAGCTCGATGACGACCTCGGCGCCGGCCTCGGCCAGGGTCTCCAGCTTGTCCCCGCGGGACAGGGCGGCGACCAGTTTCATGTCCTTGGCGGCCTCGACGGCCTTGACGGCCTCGGATCCGATCCGGCCGTTGGCACCGAGGACGGCCACGCGCAGCTTGCTCATGTCTTTCGCTTCCTTACGTCCGTACGTCCGTGACGTCCTGCGTTCCTACGCGACCGCTTCGTCGAGGCGCGCGGCCTGCTTCTCCTTCAGCGGGCCGATCACCGACAGCGACGGCCGCTGGGCCAGTACATCCCGTGCGACCGCGCGGACGTCGTCCGGGGTCACCTCGGCGATTCGTCCCAGCATGTCGGAAACCGACATCTGGGTGCCCCAGCACAGCTCGCTCTTGCCGATGCGGTTCATCAGGGCGCCGGTGTCCTCGAGGCCGAGGACGGTGGAGCCGGAGAGCTGCCCGATGGCGCGGCGGATCTCCTCGTCGGTGAGCCCTTCGGTGGCGACCTTGTCCAGCTCGTCCCGGCAGATCCGCAGGACGTCGTGGACCTGGCTGGGGCGGCAGCCGGCGTAGACCCCGAAGAGGCCGGTGTCGGCGAAGCCGGAGGTGTACGAGTACACGCTGTAGGCCAGGCCGCGCTTCTCCCGGACCTCCTGGAAGAGGCGGGAGGACATCCCGCCGCCCAGGGCGGTGTTCAGGACGCCCAGCGCCCAGCGGCGCTCGTCGGTGCGGGCCAGCCCGGGCATGCCGAGGACCACGTGGGCCTGCTCGGTCTTGCGGTTGACCAGCTCGACCTGTCCGGCGACGCGGATCCGGCGGGTGCCGGTGCGCGGGCCGACGGGCTCCTGGCCGGTGCCGTCGAATCCGGCGCGCTCGAAGGCGGTGCGGACCTGGCGGACGACCTTGGCGTGGTCGACGTTGCCCGCGGCGGCGACGACCAGGTGCGTGGGGTCGTAGTGCTTCTTGTAGAAGCGGCGGATCCGGTCGGCGGTCAGCGCGTTGATCGTGTCGACGGTGCCGAGCACGGGGCGGCCCAGCGGGGTGTCACCCAGCATGGTGTGCGCGAACAGGTCGTGCACGCAGTCGCCCGGGTCGTCCTCGGTCATCGCGATCTCTTCGAGGATGACGCCGCGCTCGGCGTCGACGTCCTCCTCACGGATCAGCGAGCCGGTGAGCATGTCGCACACCGTGTCGATGGCGAGCGGCAGGTCCGTGTCGAGCACCCGTGCGTAGTAGCAGGTGTACTCCTTCGCCGTGAAGGCGTTCATCTCTCCGCCGACCGCGTCGATCGCGGAGGAGATGTCGAGGGCGCTGCGCTTCTTGGTGCCCTTGAAGAGGAGGTGCTCGAGGTAGTGGGTGGCGCCGTTCAGCGTGGGGGTCTCGTCGCGGGATCCGACGTGGGCCCAGATGCCGAAGGTCGCCGAGCGCACGGACGGCAGCGTCTCGGTGACGATGCGCAGGCCGTTCGGCAGGGTCGTGCGACGGACCGTGCCGATCCCGTTCTCGCCCGGGAGCAGGGTTTGGGTACGGGCGACGGCCCGCACCTCCGAAGAGGGGCGGGCCGTCACACGGGAACTACGCGACATCACTTGTCGGAGTCGTCCTTGTCAGCGTCGGCGTCGGCGGCCTCGCCGTCGATCACGGGGATCAGCGACAGCTTGCCACGGGAATCGATCTCGGCGATCTCGACCTGGACCTTGGTACCGACCGCGAGCACGTCCTCGACGTTCTCCACGCGCTTGCCACCGGCGAGCTTGCGGATCTGCGAGATGTGCAGGAGGCCGTCCTTGCCGGGCATGAGGGAGACGAAGGCACCGAAGGTGGTGGTCTTGACGACCGTACCCAGGTAGCGCTCGCCGACCTCCGGCATGGTCGGGTTGGCGATCTGGTTGATCGTGGCGCGGGCGGCCTCGGCGGCCGGACCGTCGGCGGCACCGATGTAGATGGTGCCGTCGTCCTCGATCGTGATCTCGGCGCCGGTGTCCTCCTGGATCTGGTTGATCATCTTGCCCTTGGGGCCGATGACCTCACCGATCTTGTCCACGGGGATCTTGACCGTGATGATCCGCGGGGCGTTGGGGGACATCTCGTCCGGCGTGTCGATCGCTTCCATCATCACGTCGAGGATGTGGAGGCGGGCGTCGCGGGCCTGGGTGAGGGCCGCGGCCAGGACGGAGGCCGGGATGCCGTCCAGCTTGGTGTCCAGCTGGAGAGCGGTCACGAACTCCTTGGTGCCGGCGACCTTGAAGTCCATGTCGCCGAAGGCGTCCTCCGCACCGAGGATGTCGGTGAGGGCGACGTAGTGCGTCTTGCCGTCGATCTCCTGGGAGATCAGACCCATGGCGATACCGGCGACAGGGGCCTTGAGCGGCACACCGGCGTTCAGCAGCGACATGGTCGAGGCGCAGACCGAACCCATGGAGGTCGAGCCGTTGGAGCCGAGGGCCTCGGACACCTGGCGGATCGCGTAGGGGAACTCCTCGCGCGTCGGCAGGACCGGGACGATCGCGCGCTCGGCGAGCGCGCCGTGGCCGATCTCGCGGCGCTTGGGCGAACCCACGCGGCCGGTCTCGCCGACCGAGTACGGCGGGAAGTTGTAGTTGTGCATGTAGCGCTTGCGGGTCACCGGGGAAAGGGTGTCCAGCTGCTGCTCCATACGGAGCATGTTGAGGGTGGTGACGCCCAGGATCTGGGTCTCGCCACGCTCGAACAGCGCCGAGCCGTGCACGCGCGGGATGGCCTCGACCTCGGCGGCGAGGGTACGGATGTCCGTGAGCCCGCGGCCGTCGATGCGGACCTTGTCCTTGATGACGCGCTCGCGGACCAGGGCCTTGGTCAGGCTGCGGTACGCGCCGGAGATCTCCTTCTCGCGGCCTTCGAAGGCCGGGAGGAGCTTCGCGGCGGCGATCTCCTTGATGCGGTCCAGCTCGGCCTCGCGGTCCTGCTTGCCCGCGATGGTCAGCGCCTTGGTGAGGTCGCCCTTGACCGCGGCCGAGAGGGCCTCGTAGACGTCGTCCTGGTAGTCCAGGAAGACCGGGAAGTCGCCGGTGGGCTTGGCGGCCTTCGACGCGAGGTCGGCCTGCGCCTTGCAGAGGACCTTGATGAAGGGCTTCGCGGCGTCCAGACCGGCGGCGACGATCTCCTCGGTGGGAGCCTCGGCGCCGTCCTTGACCAGGGCGATGGTCTTCTCGGTGGCCTCGGCCTCGACCATCATGATCGCGACGTCGCCGTCGTCGAGCACGCGACCGGCGACGACCATGTCGAAGACGGCGTCCTCGAGCTCGGTGTGCGTCGGGAAGGCGACCCACTGGCCACGGATCAGCGCGACGCGGACGCCGCCGATCGGGCCGGAGAAGGGCAGACCGGCCAGCTGGGTGGACGCGGACGCGGCGTTGATCGCGATGACGTCGTACAGGTGGTCCGGGTTGAGCGCCATGATCGTGGCGACGACCTGGATCTCGTTGCGCAGGCCCTTCTTGAAGGACGGGCGCAGCGGGCGGTCGATCAGGCGGCAGGTGAGGATCGCGTCCTCGGAGGGCCGGCCCTCACGACGGAAGAAGGAGCCGGGGATCTTGCCGGCCGCGTACTGCCGCTCCTCGACATCCACCGTCAGGGGGAAGAAGTCGAGCTGGTCCTTGGGCTTCTTCGACGCGGTGGTGGCGGACAGCACCATCGTGTCGTCGTCCAGGTAGGCAACGGCGGAGCCGGCGGCCTGGCGGGCCAGACGGCCCGTCTCGAAGCGGATGGTGCGGGTGCCGAAGGAACCGTTGTCAATGACGGCCTCGGCGTAGTGGGTCTCGTTCTCCACTAGCGTTTTCTCCATTTTCGTCGTCTCCCGGCCCGCGCCCGTGTGGCGGGGGCCGGTTTTCGGAGAAGCGCTCCTTGCGTGCGGGCCGGTCTTCGATCGAAGCATCCGGTGCGGGGCCCGGCGTACGGACCTTCCGGGTGCCACTACCGAGGACCGGCGGCGTAGGGAGGGCGCTCCTCCTCTTCTGTTGTGCTGCGGACCAGACTACAAAGCGTCCGGTACGTCCCGCACGTACAGCAAAGGGAGCGGTCCCCTAATCGTGGGAACCGCTCCCTTCACGGCGTTCTTACTTGGCGCCCGCGGCACCGCGGCGGATGCCGAGGCGCTCGACCAGGATGCGGAAGCGCGCGATGTCCTTCTTGGCCAGGTACTGCAGCAGGCGGCGGCGCTGGCCGACCAGGATCAGCAGGCCACGACGCGAGTGGTGGTCGTGCTTGTGGGCCTTCAGGTGCTCGGTCAGGTCCGAGATGCGACGGGAGAGCATCGCGACCTGCACCTCGGGGGAGCCGGTGTCGCCCTCCTTGGTGCCGAACTCGGTCATGATCTGCTTCTTCGTAGCGGCGTCGAGCGGCACGCGTACTCCTCGTAATAGGTCTTCGTAGCCACCGAGTGCCCCAGGTCGAATTCTCTGGGGAGCTTCCGTAACTCGGGAGGCGGATCCGCTGGGCGCAGTTCGTCAGAGGCTTCGCAGAAGGCTCCGGGAACGCGTACACAAGCGGCCGTCACCCAGACTACCAGGCCACCGGAGCTGCCCGGCCCGGGTCAGCTGGTGAGCGAGCGGGCCGAGGAGTACACGTCGAGGACGGCCAGGCAGAGCGGGACCAGGCTGAGCAGCACGGCCGCCTCGGTGAGGTCGAGCAGTCGTCCCCAGAAGGGTGACAGACCCTTGCGCGGGATGACCAGCGCGATCATGGCGAGCAGGGCCGCGCCCGCGGCGACGGCGGCGGAGAGCCAGATCGTACGGATGTCCAGGTTTCCGTGGTCCCCGTACTGGAGGAGGTCGCGCAGCATGGCGACCGGCGGGTTCAGGGCCAGGCCGAGGACGAGCAGGGCGATGGCGGCGAGTCCGGCGACCAGGGTGCACACGACCTGCGAGGTGTAACGGAAGAGCCGGGCGCGCAGCAGCATGGCGAGTCCGGCGCCCAGGGCGAGGAGCTGGCCCCACAGGTTGTCGGAGAAGCCGAGGACCGCGGCGGCGCCGACGACGACCGCGGCGCAGCCGCCGACCAGGCCGAGCAGCATCTCGTGGCCGCGGCGGGCCTGGGCGGCGATCAGGTCGGCGTCGAGGGGGGTGCCGGCCTCGGGGGTGTCGGAGGAGGGGTCGCCGTACGGCTCGGTCTCGAAGCGGTCCGGGCTCTCGTAGCCCTCGACGGAGCTCTGCGGGGCCGCGTACCCGATGGGCAGCCGGGCGAAGCGCGCGGAGAGGCCGGGGAGGAAGGCGACCAGCCCGATGGCGGCGGGCGCGCAGACGGAGGCGGTCGCGGTCGCGGAGGCCTCGGTGAGGATCGCGACGAAGGTGGCGAGGGTGCCGGTGGCGCCGAGGAAGGTGGCCGCGACGAAGGGGGCGTCGCCGCTGGGCGTGAGGGCGGCCAGGGCCACCGAGGCGACCAGGACGACGACGCAGCCCAGCAGGAACTGGAGCCGGCCGGGTCCCTGGCCCGCGTCGGGCCCGATGATCCCGGAGCCCGCGATCAGCAGGAGCGGGAGGGCGCCGAGGCCGAGGGCGACGGCGGAGCCGCGGTCGCGGTAGACCCGGGCGCGGATGCCGGAGGCGGCGGTGAGCAGCAGGCCGACGGTGCCCGCGATGATGCCGGGCAGGCCGTGCATGTCGTGGCGGACCGGGTCGGCGTACCAGAGGACGAAGCCCATCAGGACGAGGAGCAGGACGGCGCCGGCCAGGCCCGCGCCGCGCAGCATGTCGTCGCTCCAGCGGTGCCGGTCGCGGACCACGGCCGAGGCGACGGCGTCGGAGACGTCGTCGAAGACGGCGGGCGGCAGCGATTCGGCGAAGGGGCGCAGGCTCAGCACCTCGCCGTCGAGGACCTGCTGGCCGGCCAGGGTGCGGGCGCCGTCGAGGACGGTGCCGTCGCGGCGCACCAGGTGGTAGCCGGTGGGGGCGCCGACGGGCTGGGTCTGGCCGGTGAGGCGCAGCAGCTCCGGATAGACGTCGGCGACGGCGATGTCCTCGGGGAGGGCGACGTCGATGCGGCTGTCCGGGGCCACGACGGTGACCCTGCAGAAACCCGTCGTTGCGGCCGTACTCACCTGTGTGACCCCCTGGTTGGCGCACTCGTCCGACGCGGCTCCGTCGCGCACGGCGCTGCTGCTGCGATGCGGATTCGCGGATGCGCATGCTGCGCGCGGCCACCCTACCGGGCATAAGCCGGACTGTCGGCAAGTAGGATCACCACCGCGCGGAGGACACCCGCTCCGCACCCGGGACTTGGGGGCGCCGGTTTCGACGTCCCGTCCGTTTTCAAGGGATTGATGCTCCGGTGAGCCAGATCGTCGTCAAACGACCGCCCCGGTCGCTGCCGCCCGAAGTGCCTTCGGACGAACTGCGACTGGAGCCTCCGCCCGAGCTGCCGCGCGGACAGCAGGAGGGCATGGCGATGCAGCTCCTGCCGATGCTCGGCATGGGCTCTTCCGTCGTGTTCTTCTTCATGCCGAACGTGCCGTCGTTCATGCGCATCATGGGTGTGCTGATGCTCGTCTCGACGGTCGGCATGGTGATCGCGCAGATCATGCGGTACCGGCGCGGTACGCAGGGGCAAATGGCCGATACGCGGCGGGACTACCTCAAGTACCTCGCGCAGACCCGGCGTCAGGTGCGGCGGACCGCGCGCTCCCAGCGCGACGCGCAGCTGTACCTGCACCCGGCTCCGGAACAGCTGTGGTCGGTGGTGGCCGAGGGCTCGCGGCTGTGGGAGCGGCGGGTCGGCGACGAGGACTTCGGGCAGGCCCGGCTGGGGCTGGGCGCGCAGCGGCTGGCGACGCCGCTGGTGGCGCCGGACACGGCGCCGGTGGACGAGCTGGAGCCGCTGACGGCGGGCGCGATGCAGCGCTTCCTGAAGGTGCACTCGTCGCTGGACGGGCTGCCGGTCGCGGTGTCGATGCGGGCGTTCTACCACGTGACGGTGTCGGGCGAGCCGGAGGCGGTGCGGGGCACGGCGCGGGCGCTGGTGGCCCAGCTGGCCACGCTGCATTCCCCCGAGGACCTGATGGTGGCCGTGGTGGCCGCTCCCGGCGCGGTGCCGGCGTGGGACTGGACGAAGTGGCTGCCGCACACGCAGGTGCCGGGGCAGGTCGACGGCGCCGGTACGAAGCGGCTGTTCGGCGATGACCTGGGCGAGATCGAGGACCTGCTCGCCGCCCGGCTGGACGGGCGGCCGCGGTTCAGCCGGGACGTCCAGCCGGTGCTGGACCAGCCGCACATCGTGGTCGTGCTCGACGGCGGGATGGTGCCGCCCGATTCGGTGTTCGCGGCGGCCGAGGGGCTCCAGGGCATCACCATCGTCGAGGTCGTCGCGGGCGAGCTGGACGAGCCGCGCGGCGGTCTGTCGGTCGTGGTGCGGCCGGGCCGGCTGCGGCTGGAGTCGGGTGCGGGCATCGCGTACGAGGGCGTGCCGGACGTACTGTCGCTGCCCGCGGCCGAGGCGTTGGCGCGCCAGCTGGCGCCGCTGCGCACGGGCGGCGGGGACGACGACGAGCCGCTGCTCGCCAATCTGGACTTCACGGACCTGCTGAACCTGGGTGACGCGGGCTCGATCGACGTGGCGCGGACCTGGCGGCCGCGGTCGGCCGGTGAGCGGCTGCGCGTGCCGATCGGCGTCGGCGAGGGCGGCGCTCCGGTCATGCTGGACCTCAAGGAGGCCGCGCAGGAGGGCATGGGCCCGCACGGTCTGTGCGTCGGCGCGACCGGTTCCGGCAAGTCGGAGCTGCTGCGCACGCTGGTGCTGGGCCTGGCGGTCACGCACACCTCGGAGACGCTGAACTTCGTCCTCGCGGACTTCAAGGGCGGCGCGACCTTCACGGGCATGTCGCAGATGCCGCACGTGGCGGCGGTCATCACCAACCTCGCCGACGACCTGACCCTCGTGGACCGCATGGGCGACTCGATCCGCGGCGAGCTCCAGCGGCGTCAGGAGCTGCTGCGGTCGGCGGGCAACTACGCCAACATGCACGACTACGAGAAGGCGCGGGCGGCGGGCGCTCCGCTGGAGCCGCTGGCCGCGCTGGTGCTCGTCATCGACGAGTTCAGCGAACTGCTGACGGCGAAGCCCGACTTCATCGACATGTTCATCCAGATCGGCCGGATCGGCCGTTCGCTGGGCGTGCACCTGCTGCTGGCCTCGCAGCGCCTCGAAGAGGGCAAGCTGCGCGGCCTGGACACCTACCTTTCCTACCGGATCGGTCTGCGGACCTTCTCGGCGGCGGAGTCGCGGACGGCGATCGGTGTGCCGGACGCCTACCACCTGCCGTCGGTGCCCGGTTCGGGATACCTGAAGTTCGGCACGGACGAGATGACCCGCTTCAAGGCGGCGTACGTCTCGGGCACCTACCGTTCGGGCGGCCCCGACCTGTCGGTGGGCCGGTTCCCGCTGGAGCGGCGTCCCGCGCTGTTCACGGCGACGCCGGTGCCGGTGGTGTACGCGGCGCCGGACCCGGCGTACCTGGCGGCGCAGGCCGCGCGCGAGGACGACGCGCTCGCGGACACGGTGCTCGACGTGATCGTGGGGCGGCTGGAGGGTCAGGGCGTGCCCGCGCACCAGGTGTGGCTGCCGCCGCTCGACCAGGCGCCGCCGCTGGACCAGCTGCTGCCGGCGCTGGCGGGCTCGGCGGAGCGCGGGCTGCACGCGGAGGGGTACACGCGGCCCGGTGGGCTCGTCGTACCGCTCGGCCTCATCGACAAGCCGTTCGAGCAGCGGCGCGAGGTGCTGTACCGGGACTTCTCGGGGGCGGCCGGTCACCTGCTGATCGTCGGCGGTCCGCAGTCGGGCAAGTCGACGCTGATGCGGACGCTGGTGTCCTCGTTCGCGCTCACGCACACGCCGCGGGAGGTGCAGATCTACGGTCTGGACTTCGGCGGCGGCGGTTTCTCCGCGGTGCAGGACCTGCCGCACGTCGGCGGGATCGCCTCGCGGCTGGACCCGGAGCGGGTGCGGCGCACGGTCGCGGAGGTCGCGGGGGTGCTGAACCGGCGCGAGGAGTTCTTCCGCGCGCATTCGATCGACTCGATCGGGACCTACCGGCGGCGGCGCGCCTCGGGCGATCTGGCGGACGAGGCGTTCGGTGACGTCTTCCTGCTGATCGACGGCTGGGGCCAGTTCAAGAACGACTACGAGCAGCTGGAGCCGGTGGTCGCGGACATCGCGGCGCGCGGGCTGGGCTACGGCATCCACGTGGTGCTGACCGCCTCCCGGTACATGGAGGTGCGCGCGGCGCTCAAGGACCAGATCCTGGGGCGCCTCGAGCTGCGCCTCGGTGACGTGATGGACTCGGAGTTCGACCGCAAGGTCGCGGCGAACGTGCCGCAGGGCGCGCCGGGCCGCGGTCAGGTGCCGGAGAAGCTGCACTTCATGTCGGCGCTGCCGCGGGTGGACGGCCAGGCCGGCCCGGAGGGGCTGTCGGACGCGACCGCCGCGTTCGTGGAGTCCGTACGGACGGGCTGGTCGGGGCCGGGGGCGCCGGCGGTGCGGCTGCTGCCGCGCAAGCTGCCCGCGGACCGGCTGCCGAAGGGCTTCGAGTATCCGCAGCACGGCATCGCGATCGGCATCGACGAGACGAACCTGGAACCGGTCTTCATCGACTTCGAGACCGACCCCTTCTTCCTCATCTTCGGTGAGAGCGAGTCGGGCAAGACGGCGCTGCTGCGGCTGATCGCGAAGCAGATCAGCGAGCGGTACTCGCCGGAGCAGGCGCGGATCGTGGTCGGTGACTACCGGCGCACCCTGCTGGAGGCGGTGCCGGCCTCGCACCTCCTGGAGTACGCGCCGATGGCCTCGGCCATGCAGATGCACATGGAGGCGATCGCGACGGTCATGGGCAAGCGCGCCCCGGGCCCGGACATCACTCCGCAGCAGCTGCGCGACCGCAGTTGGTGGAGCGGCCCGGAGCTGTTCGTGATCATCGACGACTACGAGCTGGTGTCGACGAACGCGTCGAACCCGCTGTCGCAGCTGGTGGAGAACCTGCCGTTCGCGCGGGACGTGGGCATCCGCTTCATCGTGGCCCGCAGTTCGGCGGGCGCGTCGCGAGGTGCGTACGAGCCGTTCATGCAGCGGGTCAAGGAGCTGGGCGCGCAGGGCCTGATCCTGTCCGGCGACCGCAACGAGGGCGACATCCTGGGCAACGTCCGCGCCCGCCCGATGCCCCCGGGCCGCGGCACCTTCGTCTCGCGCAAGCGCGGCACCCCCCTGATCCAGGCGGGCTGGCTGGCGGACCGGTAGGCACGGCGCGCACCCGTCGGCGGCCGCGCCGACGGGTGGTCCGGTACCGCTGACGGGTGGGGCGGGGCGGACGTACGATGCGGTGAGTGGCCGCGCAGTGACCACCCGCACCGCCGAGAGGAATTCGTGCCGATGGCTGACGCACACGAGAAGGACGCGCTGTACGCCCTGGATATTTCGGGTGTGGAGTGGATCAGCGCTCCCGGGACCGAGGAGCACGAGGAGCGGGTGGAGATCGCGCACCTGCCCGACGGGGCCGTGGCGATGCGGTCCTCGCTCGATCCGCAGACCGTGCTGCGCTACACCGAGGCGGAGTGGACGGCCTTCGTGCTCGGGGCGCGTGACGGGGAGTTCGACCTCCGTTAGCCGCGGGCGCACGACGCGAGAGGGGCCCGCGCACCGAGTGCGCGGGCCCCTCTCGTGTGTCCGGGGTCGGAAGGTCAGACCATCCGGAAGCGCGTCGCGTTGCCCTTGTCGGTGTCCTGGTAGCCGACGAGCGAGCTGTCGAGCAGGTTCGCGATGTTGCCCAGCTTCGCGTTCATCTGGTCCATGTTGGTGGTGACGTCGCGCTGGATCTCGAGGTAGGCGGTCTTGGCCTCACCCTCCCAGCTCTCGGCGACGGTCTTCACCTTGTTCATCAGGTTCTCGAGCCCGTGGCTGAGCTGCGAGCTGGTCGTGCGCACGTCGGACGCGGCGGTCGCGACGGTGTCGTAATTGACTGCGAGTGACATCGCTGTCTTCCCTCCCGTTGTGGTTCGTTACTGCCGTGCGGGCGTGCGTCAGACGCCGAGGATGGAGCTGGTGTTGCCGCCGACCTTGCGGATCTCGGCGATGCGCTCCTGCTCCTGGGCGGTGAAGCCCTTGACGCTCATGCGCATGGCGTCCTCGAGCTCGATCAGCCGCTGCTTGATCTTGTTCATGTTGTCGTTGACGCCGCGCTGGAGTACGTCGTACTCCTTGCTGGCGGCACCCTGCCAGCCGGCCTGGATGCGGTCGACGACATCGTTCAGCCGGTTGATGCGGCCCGAGAGATCAGTGTGGTACGTGTTGATCTCATCTGCGAGCTTGACCTTCTTTTCGTCATCAACTTGAAGGTTCATCGCCATGTCGGTTCTCTCCCGTCATCACACTTGTGAAGTCCAGTGACACTGTAGCTACTTCATACGACAGGCCCAACAACTATGCCTGCGCGGGAGCCGGATTCACGGAGTGCAAACCCGTACTCCGCTCTACGTGCGCGCGCTTGGCCCGGCTTGACGCCTTCTGCGACGTGTCTCCCGGGCCACCGCCGCCGCTCCCGCGATGACGGCGATGAGTACGGCCCCGATCCCCAGAGCGTACGTCCCGAAGCGCGCCTGGCGCTCCTGCGCGGTCTCCTTCAGCACCAGCGGGGCCGCCTCCGGCGCCGCGGCGGGCGGCGGGCCCGGGTCGGCGCTCGGCGGCCCGGTCGGCGGGGAGGCGCTGTCCGTGGCGACCGCGCGGACCGGATCGACGACGCCCCATCCCACGTAGTCGTCACGGCCGTTGACCGCGCGCTCGGCGGACTGCTCGATCTGCCAGATGATCTGCGGGGCGGTCCACTTGGGGTTCTGGGCGCGCAGCAGGGCGGCGAGTCCCGCGACGTACGGGGCGGAGAAGCTGGTGCCGTTGTCCACACACTGGCCGAAGCCGGGGACGGTGGAGACCATGTCCACGCCGGGCGCCGCGACGCCGACGAAGGGGCCGGGCTGGGAGAAGGCGGCCCGCTCGTTGTTGCGGTCCACGGAGGCGACGGCGAGGACGCCGGGGAAGGCCGCGGGGTAGGTCATGCGCTTCTGCCCGTCCATACCGTCGTTGCCCGCGGAGGCGACCACGACGATGTCGGCGGCCACGGCCTCCTTGACGGCCCTGCCGAGGTCGGAATCCTCGCCCATCGGCAGGGTGGTGTCCTGCGAGATGTTGATGACCTGGGCCTTCTGGGCGATGGCGTGCCGGATCGCGGCGGCCAGGGTGTCGGCCTTGCCGGTTTCCTTGTCGTCGTTCTGGCGGATCGGGATGATCGTGGCCTCGGGGGCGAGGCCGACGAAGCCGGTGCCCTCCTGGGGGCGGGCCGCGATCAGGCCGGCCACCTTGGTGCCGTGGCCGACGGTGTCGTTCGTACCGTCGCCGCCCTTGGGGTCGATGTAGTCCTTGCCGGCGCCGACGTCCACGGCGGAGGCCAGCTGCGGGTTGACCCGGTCGACACCGGTGTCGATGACGGCGACGCGTACGCCCTTGCCCTTCGACTTCACCCACAGGGCGTCCAGCAGCAGGCGCTGCAGCGCCCAGGGGCGGTCCGCGATCTGCTTCTTCATCGGGAAGGTGCACTCACCCGCGCCCGCGAGACGCAGGGCCGGAGCGGCGGCGGGAGCCGCGGCGGAAAGGGGAGCGGGGGGCGGCGCGGGTACGGCGGCGGGCACGGCCGCGGTCCCGGCCAGCGCGGCCACGCCTGCCAGGGCCAGGGCCGCCGCGCGCCGTGCGGCGCGGCGGGAGACCGGGGTCGGCTTCGGGTTCGGCATCGGCATCCTCACGAACCCTGCGGCTGGCGGGCGGCGTTGGTGTCCAGGCGGGGTCCCTTCGACAGGAACTCGGACCAGGCGATGGGCACCTGGCTCGGTACGACGTTCCCGTAGCCCAGCCGGATCTGCGCCTGGCTGGCTTCGGGGCGGCCGTCGGAGCCCTTCGCCTTCGGGTCGGCCGCGCCGATCTTCGAGTGCTCGGCGTCGCTGTCCCCGTTGGCCTGGACGGCGTACCGCAGGCCGGTGTCGGTCACCAGGAACAGGGTGCCGCCCGCGCTGCCCTGATTGCCCTGGGTCTGGGTGTAGAGCAGTCCCGAGCCGGGGGTGACGTACGAGCTGGTGCCGCTCGCGGTGATGTCGATGGGGAAGCCGGTGCCCGCCCAGGTGCTCATCGTCTGGTTGCCCTGGCCGTCGACCGAGCGCAGGACGTTGCACACGGTGTCGCGGTCGGGGCTCTGGCCGGAGCCCGCGGCGGGGGCGGGGGCGCCCGGGGCGGGGGTCCGGTTGATCTGGGCGGACTTCTTCGCGGGCCAGCGGGCGTCGCCCTTGAAGGGGGCCGGGTCCGGAGTGAGGGACTGCAGGTCGACCTCGCGCGGCTTGCCGGTCATGTTGAGCTTGTCGGTCGCGGGCGCGTTGATGAGCAGCCACGCGACGAAATCGGTGACCGGGGACACCTTGCCGCCGGGCAGGACCACGTAGTGCTGCGGACCGGAACCGGTGACCGCGCGCAGCACCATGCCGACCCTGTTGTCGGAGGTGCTCAGCCCCGAGACACCCGCGTCCGCGCCGACCGTGCCGGGCAGCTGCGGGAAGCCGAGGTCCTCGCCGGCCTTGAGGGTGGCCAGCCACTGGTCGGTGACCTGCTGCGGAGTACCGCTGCCGACCAGGGCGTTGGTGAGCTTCTGCGCGTCGGAGGCGGCCTGGCTGCCCGCCGCGCCCTCGGGGAACTTGTACTTCGTCCCCGTCGCGTCGATCAGGAAGCGGTCCTTCTGCGGGCCCGTGCTCTGGACGTACAGCACCTGGCCGTCGGCGACGCGGCGGCCGTCGTCCAGCCGGGCCGCCTCGCGGTCGGCGAGGACGAAGGCGGCGGTCTGCACGCCGCGCCCGTTGCCGCCGGGCTGCTGGCAGACGGCCCACCGCTTGGCCTTGCCCGCGTCCGCGGCGGCCGGCAGCCGGTCGGGGGCGTAGGGGATGCCGATGATCGGGCCGCGGGGCGGCTTGCCGCCGTCGAGGAGCTTGTCGTCGACCTGGATGACCTGGAACTTCTGCGGGTCCAGGAGCAGTCGGGCGGAGGCCAGGTTGAGGACGGGGTGCAGCCGCGTCTGCGTCTTGCCGCCGTCCTTCGTGGTGAGGACCACGTACCGGGTCGTCGAGTCCTTGCCGACGAGGACCTTCGCGCCCGGCTCGTCCCAGCCCTTGGGGGCCTGGGACTTGAACATGCCCCAGGCGCCGAAGGCGGCGAGGATCAGCGCCCCGGCCACCAGCCCCGGCACGACCGTGCGCAGGGGGCGCGGGGCGCCTTCCTCGGTGCCGGTGGCGGAGGGCTGGAGGAAGGCGGCCACGGTGCGCCGCTTCGCAAAGGTGTACGCGTTCAGCTCATCGCGTCGTGATGCCATGACCGCCTGCTTCTCCCCGCACGGCCCGGTCGGTGAGTCCGGTCCCCGGGCCTCGATTGTCGGACCGGGCACCTACTATGCCTGTTGACGGAGGGTGCGCAGGGGCCGGGTAGGGTGAGGACGCCGCTCCGTGCCTCCCGTACCGGGGTAATCAGGGCTTGTTGGTGTGGTTAAGGGAGATTCCGGGGCTACGCGGGCAGTTGCCGCGCCGCCGGAACCCACGGGGCCCGGCCCCGGGAATGGGGAGGTCCGCGAGTGAGGACGACCGCGAGGGAGCGGCGGGCGGCCGAGGCCGCGCCGGCGCACGGCGCAGCGCCCGCCCGGGGGGACGCGGTGAGTTCAGCGACCGCGGCGGGTGTGACACCGCATCCCCGGTCGAGCCCGGGCCGGTTCGGACCGTTCCGATTGCAACAGCTCGTCCTGGTCCAGGTGGCCGCCGCCGTGCTGCTCGTCGCCTGGGTGGTGGGCCCGCTGCTGCTGGTGCCCGCCGGTGTGCTG
Organism: Streptomyces sp. NPDC002138; assembly: GCF_040296485.1. Lineage (NCBI taxonomy): Bacteria > Bacillati > Actinomycetota > Actinomycetes > Kitasatosporales > Streptomycetaceae > Streptomyces > Streptomyces sp. NPDC002138. Next base: position 21,353 of record NZ_JBEOXE010000010.1, read on the forward strand.
GCGGCCGTACTCGTCCTGCTGGCGGTCGTCCGCAGGCACCAGCGCTCGCTGCCGGAGTGGATCGGCACGGCGCTCGCGCTGCGCGCCCGGCGCCGCCGGGCCGCCTCCTCCCCCGTGCCCACCGGCACCGAGCCGGGGCTGGCCCCGCTCGTCGAGGCCGATCCGGCCCTGCGGACCTGCACGTTCAGCGACCGCGACCGGCGTCCGGTCGGCATGATCGGCGACGGGACCTTCCTGACGGCGGTCGTCCAGGTGGACATGGACGCGACGGCGCTGCGCCCGGACCGCTCCGCGCGGCCGCTGCCGCTCGGCATCGTCCGGGACATCCTCGAAGTGGACGGCATCCGGCTGGAGTCGGCGCAGCTGGTGCAGCACACCCAGCCCGCGCCCGCGCCGCACCTGCCCGCCCAGTCCATGGCCACCCGCAACTACGCGCCCCTGCAGGCCCTGACCGGCACCCCGGCCGTGCGCCTCACCTGGATCGCGCTCAAGCTCGACCCCGAGCTGTGCCCGGAGGCGGTCGCCGCCCGCGGCGGCGGTCTGGCGGGCGCCCAGCGCTGTGTGGTGCGGGCGGCCGACCAGTTGGCGAGCCGCCTCGCCGGGGCCGGTTTCCGGGCCACGGTCCTGACGGAGCAGGAGCTGACGGCCGCGCTGGCGACCTCCTCGTGCGCGAACCCGATGGCGATCACCCAGGCGGGCCGCGCGGCCGGCCGTTCGGGCACGCCCGGGCGGCGGACGGAGGAGACCCCGCGGTCCTGGCGCTGCGACGACCGGCGGCACACGACGTACTGGATCGCGCGCTGGCCGCAGCTGGGCGGTGGCGCGGCGCCGCTGCCGCAGTTCGTGGCGCTGCTGACCTCGCTGCCCGCGCTGGCCACCAACTTCAGTCTGACCCTGGCCCCGGCCGAGCGGCACGGCGTCACCGTCACCGGACACATCCGCATCACCGGGCGCAGCGACGAGGAACTGGTCGCCGCGCGCCGGGCGCTGGAGACCACCGCCCGCGGGGTGAAGACCGCGCTGGTGCGCCTCGACCGCGAACAGCTGCCGGGCGTGCTGGCCTCGCTGCCGCTCGGGGGCGCGCGATGAGGCCGGCGCGGCTCACGACGCGGGCGGGACGGCGCACCATGAACGACGGCGGTACGAGGGTGGGATCACGATGAGAGTGGGATACGGGCTGGTCGGCCCGCGCCGCGAGCGGCACGCGATGCAGGCCGTGGACCTGGACGGGCTGGCCCTGCCGATCGGGGACGACGGCGTGGTCATCGGTGTCGACGCCGAGAGCCGTCCCGCCGTGCTCGGCATCAACCGCCCCACGCCGTACGAGGTCACGCTCATCGGCGGCCTGTGGACGGCCCAGGTGCTGGCGCTGCGCGCGGCGGCGACCGGGGCCCGGGTGGCGGTGGAGACCGGGCGCGCGCAGGTGTGGTCCGGGCTGGCGCAGGCCGCGGGCGGTGGACAGCAGTGCGTGACCCTGCACGAGGTGGGCCGGGTCCCCCCGCAGGGCGCGTCGGCCGGCAGCCCGGTGCTGGTGATCCGCGACTGCGGGATGCGGCCGCCGCGCGGGCGGGTGGTGGCCGGGCCGTGGCAGTCCGTGCTGACCCTGCTGCCGTATCTGAGCCCGACCGCGCCGAGGTTGTTGCAGCAGTCCTCGCTCGTGGGCGTGCAGCGGGTGTCCCCCGACGAGGCCGAGCAGATCGGCCGGCTGATGAACCTGCCGCGGGGGGCGGTGGATTCGCTGCCGACGCTGGGTGACGGGGTCACCCTGTGGTGCACGCCGCGGGACCGCCAGTTCGTGATGACGCAGGGTACGGATGCGGAGACGGGGCTGCTGGGGGCGGCGCGGCGGATCGACTGACGGGCGGTTGCGGTGGGGGTCGTGCGGGTCGCGGTGAGGGGTGCGGCGGAGCCGGGTGGACGCGCCGGGCTTGCGGGGGGTGCCGTGCGGGCAGGCGTTCTGGGGGCGCCCGGTGAGCGGGCCGCACGCGATGGTGCGCGGGGCGTCCCGGGTGGCCGTCCCGACGGGTGGTGCCGGTGGGGCGCGTTGAGCGGCCGGGCCGGTTCCCGGGGCGATTCGGGCGTGTACCGGGTCCGTACCAGGGGCGGGCCGGGTCCGTGGGTCGGCGCCGGGCGCGATTAGGCTGACCGTGGGCGCGGTGCCGATGGGGGCCGCCGGACCAGTGCTCGACCAGACCAGGAGGACCAGTGAACGGCGATCGGAACGAGAGCCGCGGCGGGACGTGGGACGTCCCGACGGACGATCAGTCCGACGCGGAGCCCGATGTGACGGGCGAGTTCACCATCGACTACACCCCGCCGGCCTGGTACACGCAGGACGCCCCGGCGGGTCCGACCCCGCCGGACCTCCCGGCGGGCAGCGGCTTCGAACCGCACCGCCCGGGTGACATCGCGTCCCCGTCGACGATGCGGATCGCGCCGGTCCCGGCGCAGCCGGCTCCGCCGCGCCCCGCCGACGCGGCCGGGCCGGCGGGCGGTTCCCCGTTCCCGGCGGCGCCGCTGCCGGTTCCGGGTACGGCCGGCTCCGCCGTCGGCGGGACCCCGGGTACGCCGTTCCCCGCCCCGGCGGGTACGGCCCCGGCGGGGGGTGCGGGCATGCCGTACTCGGGCGCGGGCGCGGGCGCGGCCAACTCAACCCCCTCGGGGGGCACCGGTATCCCGTACCCCGCCGCCCCGGGCACGACCCCGGCCGGGGGCACGGGCACGCCCTACTCCGGCGCGGGCAACTCCACCCCCACGGGGGACACCGGTCTCCCGCACCCCTCCTCGGCGGGCTCGACCCCGGCCGGGGGAACGGGCACGCCGTACTCCGGCGCGGCGGGCTCGATCCCGGCCCAGGACTCCGGTCTCGGCGGCTCCGACCGGGAGGCGGGTGCCTCGTACCCCGCCCCGGCCGAGGGCACCGGCACGGGCGGCTCGACCCCCGCGGAGGACGGCTCCGACGCTGCCGCGAAGGGCCCCGACGGCGCGGGCGGCGACTCCGCCTCCGCCCAGGCCATCGGCACGTCCCACCCCGGCGCGCCGGACGTCTCTTCGGGCGCGGCCGGGGTTTCCGGATTCGCCCCTGCGGGTGACGCGGTACCGGACGGCTCCGGCGCGGGTGACGGCCCGGGTTCGACCCCGGCCGCGGGTGTGCCCGTCATCGCCGGGCCGACCCCCGACAACAGCGCGGCCCCCGATGCCGAAGGCAACGGGAACCCGGCCGCGGGCGCGCCCACGGCGGACGTGACCCCGCAGGCCGCCGACGCCGCCCCGGATCCGTACCGCAGTGCGCCCGAGGCCACTCCCGCCTCCGGCTTCACCCCGACGGGCGCCGCTCCGGCGACGCCGGTCCCGGACGCGGCGGACGCTCCCCCGGCGGCCGGGCCGCCGCCCTACCCCCTCACCCCCATGGCCCCCGCCGCCGCCCCGGCGCAGCCGTCCTGGAACAGCGGCCCCGCCGGAGCGCCCGAGCCGCAGGACGCCGTTCCGGCCGCGCCGTGGCCCGCCCCCGTGGCGCCGGCCGAACTGCCGCCGCTGCCGCCCACGTTCCCCTCGTACGGGGCCCACGCGCCGGCTCCGGCCCCGAAGGAGGGCTACGGATACCCCCCGGCACCGACACCGGAACCCGCACCCGCGCCGGCCCCCACCGCCCCCGCGGGCTACGGCTTCCCGCCCGGCCCCACCCCGCCCGCGCCCGGCGCTCCCTGGGGCCAGCAGCAGGCACCCCAGGCCCCCCAGCCCCCGCAGCACCCGCAGGGCGACCCCCGGCTCGGCCAGCAGCAGTGGCCGCAGTCCAGCGGCCCCGGCGGCCCCGGCGGCCCCGGCGCGCCCGGCCCGCAGGACCCCCGCTACCCGGCGGCCGCCCCCGGCGGCGGCGCCCCGCTCGGCTACACCGCCGCCGTGGAGCTGTCCTCCGACCGCCTCCTGCGCAACAAGCAGAAGCCGAAGAGCAACCGTGCGGGCGGCGGCTCCGGCGGCGCCTCGTCCCTCTTCCGCTTCGGCGGCAAGGCGGCCGAAGCCGAGCGCCAGCGCAAGCTGGAGCTGATCCGGACCCCGGTCATGTCCTGCTACCGCATCGCCGTCATCAGCCTCAAGGGCGGCGTCGGCAAGACCACGACCACGACCGCGCTCGGCGCCACCCTCGCCACCGAGCGCCAGGACAAGATCCTGGCCATCGACGCGAACCCGGACGCCGGTACCCTCGGGCGCCGCGTGCGCCGCGAGACCGGCGCGACGATCCGCGACCTCGTCCAGGCCATCCCGTACCTGAACTCGTACATGGACATCCGGCGGTTCACCTCGCAGGCTCCCTCAGGCCTGGAGATCATCGCCAACGACGTGGACCCGGCCGTGTCCACCACCTTCAACGACGAGGACTACCGGCGCGCGATCGAGACGCTGGGCCGCCAGTACCCGATCATCCTCACGGACTCGGGCACCGGGCTCCTCTACTCCGCGATGCGCGGCGTCCTGGACCTGGCCGATCAGCTGATCATCATCTCGACGCCGTCCGTGGACGGCGCGAGCAGCGCCAGCACCACCCTCGACTGGCTCTCCGCCCACGGGTACGCCGACCTCGTCTCGCGCTCGATCACCGTCATCTCGGGGGTCCGCGAGACCGGCAAGATGATCAAGGTCGAGGACATCGTCCAGCACTTCGAGACCCGCTGCCGCGGAGTGGTCGTGGTGCCGTTCGACGAACACCTGTCGGCCGGCGCCGAGGTGGACCTCGACATGATGCGGCCCAAGACGCGCGAGGCGTACTTCAACCTCTCCGCGCTCGTCGCCGAGGACTTCATCCGCGCCCAGCAGTCCCAGCCGCAGCCGCACTGGCAGGGCGGTGCGCCCCAGGCGGCGCAGGCACCCCAGGCGCCCCAGGCCCCGCAGCAGCCGTACCCCTACCCCCCGCACGCCCCGTACGGCCAGCCGCAGCAGCAGCCCCAGCCGTACGCACCCCAGCAGCCCCAGCAACCGCAGCAGCCCTACGGCCAGCCCTACCCGCCGCAGCAGCCCCAGCCCGGCCAGGGCTGGCCCCAGCAGCCCCCGGCGGCCCCGCCGCAGGACCCCCGCCAGTAGCCGCCACCGGCCCACAACCGGCAACCGGCAACCGGACAAGAAATGAGGGCCCGTACCGTCCAGGGGACGGTACGGGCCCTCAACCGTTCGCGGCGCTCAGGGCGCCGCCCTCAGCGCTCCGCGTCGTAGACGTCGGTCAGCACCCGCGCCCGCTTCACATCGTCCGCGATCGCTTCCAGCAGCCCGTCCAGCGACTCGAACTTCGCCATGCCCCGCACGTAGGCGAGGAAGTCCACCGTGACGTGCAGCCCGTACAGATCGAGCCCCACCCGGTCGATCGCGTACGCCTCGACCGTCCGCTCGGTCGCGTCGAACTGGAGGTTCGTGCCCACCGAGATGGCCGCGGGCATCCGCTCGCCGTCGGCGGTCAGCCAGCCCGCGTACACGCCGTCCGCCGGGATCGCCGTGTGCGGCAGGGTCTCGACGTTCGCCGTCGGGTAGCCCAGCTCGCGGCCGCGCTGCGCACCGCGCACCACGACGCCCTCGACCCGGTGCGGCCGGCCGAGGATCTCGGCCGCGCCCTCCATGTCGCCCTCGGCGACCAGCCGGCGTACGAGCGTGGAGGAGAAGGCGTCGCCGCCGCCCGCCACGCCGCGCACGACCAGGTCGATGACCTCGACGTCGTAGTCGTAGGTGGCGCCCAGCTCGGTGAGGAAGGCGACGTTCCCGGCGGCCTTGTGGCCGAAGCGGAAGTTGGGGCCCTCGATGACGGTGCGCGCGTGCAGCTTGTCGACCAGGACCTTCACGATGAAGTCGGCCGGGGACAGCTGCGAGAACTCCGCGGTGAACGGCAGGATCAGCAGCGCGTCGACGCCCAGGTCGGCCATCAGTTCGGCGCGCCGGTGGTGCGGGGCCAGCAGCGGCGGGTGGCTGCCGGGGCGCACGACCTCGCTGGGGTGCGGGTCGAAGGTGACGACGACGGACGGGACGCCCAGCTCGCGCGCCCGCTCGACCGTTCGCCCGATGATCAGCTGGTGACCCCGGTGCACGCCGTCGTACGAGCCGATGGTGACGACGCTGCGTCCCCAGTCCTGGGGGATGTCCTCCAAGCCACGCCAGCGCTGCACTGTGACCGCTCCTCGCCCGAACCCGTGGTGTACCTGTAGAGATTGCAGGTCTAAGACTGCCATGCCGGTGGTCCGGGGCCCGCATCGGCATCCGGCTCAGGTCAGGGGCACGTCAAGATCCTCGGCGGACCGGGGCGACGGCAGCCCCGCGCTCGGGTCCGCGACCGCGTCCGGGTCACTCTCCCCGCCGTCCCTGCGCAGGGTCTCGACCATCCGCCGGGCACTCGGCCCCAGCAGCGCGGCCGCCTCCGCGGGCTCCTCCGCCAGCCAGCGCGCCACCAGCGATCCGAAGGCGGGGACGGCGCGCGCCAGCTCGACCGCGCGCCGGTCGAAGACGTCCGCTCCGCCCCGGGCGCGCAGCAGCTGACGCCCGGTGCGGCGCAGCAGCTCCCGGCTCCGGTGGACGTCCCGCGCGGCCGCCCCGCGCGCCACGGCGCCGAGCAGGACGTCCAGCACGTGCGCGTCCGTCTCCGTGTCGAGGAGTACGTCGGCCAGCTCGTCCCGCAGCGCGTACGCGTCCTCCCCGCCCGGCGCCGCGAGCACCTCGGCGAGCGCGGCCCGCACGGCGGTGGGCCCGCGCAGCAGGTGCAGCACCAGGGGGCGCAGCACGGGCCTGGCGGCCGGGCCCTGCTCCAGGCGGCGGTGCACGAAGACGGCCGCGTGCGGGGCGTCTTCGGGGTGCCGGGCGAGGTGGGCCCGTACCAGCTCGGCGGCCCGGCGGGCCGCGGCGGGCGAGGTCAGCGCGGCCAGCGCGCGCAGCACCTCGCCGTCGGACCGGTCGGCGAGCGCGTCGAAGACGGCGTCCTGGTCGGGGAGCACGGGGAGCGCGGCCACCAGTTCGGCGGCGGCCAGCCGGGAGGCGCGCTCGCGGAAGCAGACGAGCGCGGCGGGCAGGTGGCGGGCGCGTTCCTGCGGGTCGCGCAGCAGGATCGCGAGGGCACTGCCGTGCAGGGAGGCGTCGGCCGGGCGGGCGAGGAGCGCCTGCGCGGCGAAGCGGAGCAGCTCGCGGTCGGCGGGGGTGCGGACGTGCGGGGCGGCGGCGAGTCCGTACGCGGCGGCCGCGACCCGGCGCTCCGGACGCTCGTCGTGGGCCCAGCGGTCCACGGCCCGGCTGACGGCGGAGGGTTCCTCCTCGGCGAGTACGGCGAGCAGTTCGTCGGCGCGGGGGTGCGCGGCGGTGACGAGCGCCTCGGTGAGGTCGTCCACGGCGAGGCGGCGGTGGGTGTGCAGCAGGGCCTGGGCGGCGGTGGCGACGGTGGCCCCGGGGCGGCCGTGCAGCCGGCGTTCGTCGCCGAACCAGGCGCAGAGCAGGGGCTGGACACGGCGGGCGTCGCGGGTGAGGCGGCGGGCCGCGGCGTCGAGGAACCGGTCGCCGCCGGGGGCCGCGGCCGGATCGGCGGGGAGCAGGCGGCGGAGCAGGTCGAGGCGGTCGGCCTCGGGCAGGCGCAGCCGGTTCCAGAACCAGCCGCCGAACTCCCCGGGTCCGGCCCGGGAGACGTGTTCCGCGAGGGCGTGCAGCACGGGGAGCTGGGGCAGGGCGTCGGCGCGGCGCAGCAGGGCGCCGCGCAGCAGCCGCCCGGCCCACCAGCCGCGGTCGCCCTCGTCCGGGCCGTCCTCGTCGGGGCCGCGCTCCGCCAGGAGGTTGAGCACCTCGACCAGCCGGGTGAGGACCCCGGTCAGCGCGGGGTCGGGCAGCAGCAGGAGGGCCTCCAGGACCGGTCCGATGCGGTGGCGGGGCACGGGGAGGCCGGTGGCGGCGGCCGGGTCGTGGACCAGGGTGTCGAGGGCGGTCGGTACGTCGAGGTGGGCGGCCTGGAGCCAGTCGGACAGCTCCTCGTGGGCGGGGCGGTACCCGTCGGGGCCGGCGGGCACGAGGAGCCCCTCGGCGAGCACGGCGGAGGCCCACCCGGTCCGCCAGGGGAACAGCTCCTCGAAAGCCTCCCGCCCCAACTCCCCCTGCCCGGGCCCCAGACACCGCCGAGCCGCCTCATGCACCCGCCCCCCGACCCGAGCCGCCAACCGCCGCACCCCGGGGGCATGCACCCCGGCGGCGAGGTCGCCCCGGCCGCCTGCCGCGGCGGCGGGGGTGGGGGTGGCGGCGAGGGCCGCACCTGACCCGGGGCCGTGCGGGCCGGGGGCCGGGGCGAGGGCGGGGTCGGGCCAGGCGCCTGCGCCTGCGCCTGCGCGGGGACCGGGGAGCTGCCAGGACAGGGGGGCCGGGGCCGGTGGGGCCGGGCGGTGGGCCGCGGACGGGTCTGCCGACAGCCCCGGGGCCCGGGGTGGGGGATCCTGCGGGCCCGGACCGGTGGGCGAGGCTCCCTCGGCGGGGAAGGGGGCGGGGCTCGGGGCTTCGGTCACGCCGTACCGGCTCCCGGAGCGGGCCGGGTCCGGGAGCGTGTCGGCGTCCGTTGGCCCACACTCGGACCGACGCGCTTCGGGGCCGGGCGTCGTGCCGGGGCCGTCGGCCGCCCCCGCGGCCCGGCCCTCGCCGGACCGTGCGGAGCCGCACGCGAACGGCGCCGCCGGTCGGCCCGGAGGCAGGTCCCGGAGACTTCCTTCGCCCCCGGGTACCGCGATGTTCCGGGCGCGGTCCGGACCCGGACCCGAACCCGGGTCACCGCCCCCCGCCGCAGGCCCGGCCTCCCCCCACCCCGGCCCGGTGTCCCGCGCACCGCCACCACCCCCGGTCCAAGCCGCCCCCGCCCCGGGCGCGGGGTGGTCCGCCTCCGGGGGCGCACCCGGCGGGCGCCCTGCGCCGGGTCGGGGGCCCGCCGGGTGCGGAGGCGCCGGGGTGGCCGAGACGCGGACCGCCACGCGGAGGCACATCAGGTCCAGGTGGGCCGCGAAGATCTCGTCGCGGGTCGGGCGGCCGGCGGTGACGCCCGCCGCGCGGACGTCCGCCAGGAGGCGCAGGGCCAGCGGGTGGCGGGCGGCCGAGGGGTGGACGGCGTCGTCCGGGATGCCGTAGCGGGCGCGGGCCAGCGCGGCCTCCGCCGGGGTCAGGTCACCGAGCCGCAGCGCGGGCGGGAGCCGCCGGGCCGGGCGGTCGGGGGTGTGCAGCACCTCGGGCGGGTACAGCGCACCGGCCCGCTCCCAGTACTCCGGGCGGCCCGCCACGATCAGCCGCGCCCCCGTCCCCCGCAGCCACGCCACCGTGCCGCCGGTCCAGTCCGCCAGCCGGTGGGCCAGGTGCGGTGGCATCTCCTCGGGCGCGTCCAGCAGGACCAGCAGCGGCCGCCGGGCCTCCGCCGCCAGCGCCGCCACCCGTTCCCCGAGCGCCGGATCGGCGGCCGGGGTCCGGGGCGCGGCCACGACACGGTCCGCCTCCGCCAGCTTGCGCCCCACCGCTTCGCCGACCGACGCGTCCCCGGCCAGCAGGTCCGCGCCGCGCAGCCACACCGTCGGGGCCGGTTCCGCGCCCCGCGCCCGGCGGGCGGCCAGGGCGGCGAGTTCCGTGGTGCGGCCGACGCCGGGCTCACCGACCAGGGCCAGCACGGGGCACCCGCCCGCGAGGAAGGCGTCGAACTCCCGCACGACCGCGGCCCGTTCCACCCGCTCGGCGGCGGCTCCGGGAGCCGCGGACCCCACCGTCGTCCCGGTCAGCTGGAGCGCCCCGGCGAGGTTCAGGTCGCTTCCGTATCCGGGGACGGTCGCGGCGTTGCGGGCCAGCAGCCCGGCGAGCGGGCCCCACGGATCGGCCGCGGCCGCCACCCGCAGCGGGACGGCGAAGCTCCCGGAGCGGTGTTCCGCCCGCAGCGCGGGGCTCACCACCGCCAGAACCGCCCCCGTCGCGGTGTCCAGGACGGGACTTCCGCAGGCCTCGCCGCCCAGCCGGATCGCGTCCCGCCCGTCCGTGCCGATGGCCAGCTCGACCGCCACCGGGAGGAACCACGGCCCGCCGTCCCCCGCCCGGTACGTGACGTCCGCGCCCCCCAGCACCCGCGCCTGCCGCCAGCCCCGCGCGGCCAGTCGTACGTACGTCCCCGGCTCGATCTCCTCGCGCGCGGCCACCGGCAGCGGGCGCACGCCGAGGCCGTCGGTCCGTACGAGCGCCAGCGCGGTCCCCGGCAGCGGGGTCACCTCACCCGCCCCGATCAGCCGGCCGCGCTCGCCCGCCCCGCGCAGCAGGACCCGGTCGAGGCCGTCCACCGCCTCGTGGGCGGTGAGGACCGTGCCGCGGTCGTCGGCGACGAAGCCGCTCCCGCGGGGGCGCCCGGCCGCGTCGAAGATCCCGACCAGCTCCACCGCGGCCGCCGCCCGGCCCGGGTCCGACGCCCGGTCCCGGTCCGGCGGATCACCCGCGCCGCGCGGAGCGCCCGTACCCGTCCCGCTCGTACCACCCGCATCGCCCGTACCACCCGTGAACGCCATCGCCGTACCCACTCCCCGCCACGCCCGTGCTCACGACGGTAGGTCGGTGAAGATCAGCGCGAAAAGCACGCAATGCGAAAGCGCCCCCCTTCGCTCCCTCCATTCACTCCGAGCGCCTGCTCGGACGGGTGAATAAGGGGGCCCGGGTGGATAGAGACCTACCCGAGGGGGGTCGTGGAGCGGTGAGCGGCAGTTCCTGAGCGCTCACCGCTCCACGTCAAGCCACGGCGGAAAGCCGCGTACGGCGGCGCGTACGACCGCTCACGCACGAGCCCGGCGAGGGCTCAGACGAAGACCGCCAGGGACTTCGCCTTGCCGCCCTTGTTCTCGACCAGCCCGAGGAGCGTGCCCTGCGGCCCGAAGACCGCCACGGTCTTGCCCACCGGGTACTCCTCCGGCATCTCCAGCCGGACGCCGTTGCCGAGCAGCGAGGCGCGCCGGGCGTCCAGGTCCCAGCGCGGGAACGCCGCCGCCGCCGCTTCCGCGATCGGCATGACGGTCAGCTCCTCCTGGTGCTGGTCCAGGGTGCGCGCCTTGTCGATCTTGTACGGACCCACCCGGGTGCGCCGCAGCGCGGTCAGGTGGCCCCCGACGCCGAGGTCGGCCCCGAGGTCGCGCGCGAGGGCGCGGATGTACGTACCGCTGGAACAGACGACCGAGACGACGAGGTCGACGACCTTGGTGCCGTCCTCGGCCTCGGCCTCGCGCATGTCGTAGACGTGGAACGCCGAGATGGTGACCGGCCGGGCCGGGATCTCGAAGTCCTCGCCGTCACGGGCGCGCTTGTAGGACCGTACGCCGTTGATCTTGATGGCGCTGACCTTGGACGGGACCTGCATGATCTCGCCGGACAGCTTGGCGATGCCCTCGTCCACGGCCTCGCGGGTGACCCCGGAGGCGTCCGTGGAGGAGGTCAGGTCGCCCTCGGCGTCGTCGGTCAGGGTGTTCTGGCCGAGGCGGATCGTACCGAGGTACTCCTTCTCGGTCAGCGCGAGGTGGCCGAGGAGCTTGGTGGCCTTCTCGACGCCCAGGACGAGGACGCCCGTGGCCATCGGGTCGAGCGTGCCGGCGTGGCCGACGCGGCGGGTCTTGGCGATCCCGCGCATCTTGGCGACCACGTCGTGCGAAGTGAAGCCGGACGGCTTGTCGACGATGACAAGGCCGTCCGGCGGGGGGGTGCGGTCGGTGCTCATTCCGCGGCTGCGTCCTCGTCCTCGCCCGGCTTCTTGTACGGGTCGGCCTCGCCCGCGAACGTGGCGCCCGAGGACGCCTCGCGCACCTGGGCGTCGGAGGCGCGGACCTTGTCGAGGAGGTCCTCGATGGTCTTGGCGTTCTCCGGGAGGGCGTCCGCCACGAATGTCAGCGTGGGGGTGAACTTGGTGCCGGCCGCCTGGCCGACCGCCGAGCGCAGAACGCCCTTGGCGCTCTCCAGCCCGGCTGCCGCACTGGCCCGGTCCTCGTCGTCGCCGTACACCGTGTAGAAGACCGTGGCCTCCCGCAGGTCACCGGTGACCCGGGTGTCGGTGATCGTCACGTGCGTACCGAGACGCGGGTCCTTGACTCCACGCTGGAGCTTCTGGGCGACCACCTCCCGGATGAGGTCTGCCAGCTTCTTCGCGCGCGCGTTGTCGGCCACTGGTCCGTCTCCTTCTTTTCTTGCAGTCAGTCGTCATCACCGTGGACCCGCCGTCGTACCGACAGCAGCTCCACTTCCGGACGTGCCGCGACCAGCCGCTCACAGCGGTCCAGTACGTCCGAGAGGAATCCCGCGTCCCCGGTCACCAGAGCGACCCCTATCTCGGCCCTGCGGTGCAGGTCCTGGTCGCCCACTTCGGCCGCGCTCACAGAGAACTTGCGCTGGAGCTCGGCGACGATGGGCCGGAGGACGGAGCGTTTCTCCTTCAGCGAATGAACATCGCCGAGGAGCAGATCGAAGGACAGAGTCCCCACGTACATGCGGTTACCGGATGTCCCGCCGGTTCGGGTTCGGTGACCTGCCAGGCCGTCGCTCGGCAGGGACACCAGAACCGTACACGCAACGGCCGGGGCCGATCGACGGATATTCCGCCGACCGGCCCCGGTACTGCGTGTTACGACACGGTGCGAACCGCCTCGCGCTTACGCGCGGGGCTTCTCGCGCATCTCGTACGTCGCGATGACGTCGTCGACCTTGATGTCGTTGAAGCTGCCGAGGTTGATACCACCCTCGAACCCTTCGCGGATCTCGGTGACGTCGTCCTTGAAGCGGCGCAGACCAGAGATGTTGAGGCTCTCGGCGATGACCTTGCCATCGCGCAGGAGCCGCGCCTTGGTGTTGCGCTTGACCTCGCCCGAGCGGATGAGGACACCGGCGATGTTGCCCAGCTTGGACGAGCGGAAGATCTCGCGGACCTCCGCCGTACCGAGCTCGACCTCTTCGTACTCCGGCTTGAGGAGACCCTTCAGGGCCGCCTCGATCTCCTCGATGGCCTGGTAGATCACCGAGTAGTAGCGCACGTCGACGCCCTCGCGGTCCGCCATCTGCGCGGCGCGACCGGCCGCACGGACGTTGTAACCGATGACGATGGCGTCGGAGCCCATCGCCAGCGAGATGTCGGACTCGGTGACCGCACCCACACCACGGTGCAGGACGCGGATGTCGACCTCTTCACCGACGTCGAGCTGGAGCAGCGAGGACTCGAGAGCCTCGACCGCACCGGACGCGTCGCCCTTGATGATGAGGTTGAGTTCCTGGACCAGACCGGCCTTGAGGACCGAGTCGAGGTCTTCCAGGGACACCCGGCGGACGCGCTTGGCGAAGTTGGCGTTGCGCTCACGCGCAGCACGCTTCTCGGCGATCTGACGGGCGGTGCGGTCCTCGTCGACGACGAGGAAGTTGTCGCCGGCGCCGGGGACGTTGGTGAGACCCAGGACCAGGACGGGGGTCGACGGACCCGCTTCCTCGACGTTGTTGCCCTTGTCGTCGAGCATGGCGCGCACGCGGCCGTAGGCGTCGCCCACGACCATCGTGTCGCCGACGCGGAGGGTACCGCGCTGGACGAGGACGGTGGCAACGGCACCGCGGCCGCGGTCGAGGTGGGACTCGATCGCAATACCCTGAGCGTCCTGCTCCGGGTTGGCGCGCAGGTCGAGCGAGGCGTCGGCGGTGAGGACGACGGCCTCGAGCAGGGAGTCGATGTGCAGACCCTGCTTGGCGGAGATGTCGACGAACATCGTGTCGCCGCCGTACTCCTCGGCGACCAGACCGAACTCGGTGAGCTGACCGCGCACCTTGACCGGGTCGGCACCCTCGACGTCGATCTTGTTGACCGCGACGACGATCGGAACGCCGGCGGCCTTGGCGTGGTTGAGCGCCTCGATCGTCTGCGGCATCACGCCGTCGTTGGCCGCGACCACGAGGATCGCGATGTCGGTCGACTTGGCACCACGGGCACGCATGGCGGTGAACGCCTCGTGACCCGGGGTGTCGATGAAGGTGATCTTGCGCTCTTCACCGTTGACCTCGGTACCGACCTGGTACGCACCGATGTGCTGCGTGATGCCACCGGCCTCGCCCGCAACGACGTTCGTCTTGCGGATGGCGTCGAGCAGTCGGGTCTTACCGTGGTCGACGTGACCCATGACGGTCACGACCGGCGGACGCGGCATGAGGTATTCCTCGCCGCCCTCGTCCTCGCCGAACTCGATGTCGAAGCCCTCGAGCAGCTCGCGGTCTTCTTCCTCCGGGCTGACGATCTGAACGACGTAGTTCATCTCGCCGGCCAGCATCTCGAGCGTCTCGTCGGAGACGGACTGCGTGGCAGTGACCATCTCGCCGAGGTTCATCATCACGGCGACGAGCGACGCCGGGTTGGCGTTGATCTTCTCCGCGAAGTCGGTGAGGGACGCACCGCGCGACAGGCGAACGGTCTCGCCGTGACCACGCGGCAGCATGATGCCGCCGACCGACGGGGCCTGCATGGCCTCGTACTCCTGGCGACGCTGGCGCTTGGACTTGCGTCCACGACGCGCGGGACCACCGGGACGGCCGAAGGCACCCTGCGTGCCACCACGGGCATTGGGGCCGCCGGGACGACCGGCGAAGCCGGGACGGCCACCGCCACCCGCACCAGGACCGCCGCCGAAGCCGCCGCCACCACCGGGACGGGGGCCGCCGAAGCCGCCGCCGCCACCGGGACGCGAGCCGGGACCGGCCGGACGGCCGGCGAAGCCGCCGCCACCGGCGGGACGACCGGCACCACCGGTGCCGGGACCGCGGCCGCCTGCACCGGGACCGCGACCGGCGCCGCCGGGGCCGCCACCGGGACGGGGACCGGCAGCGGGACGCTGCGGCATCATGCCGGGGTTGGGACGGTTACCACTGGGGGCACCACCCGGACGCGGAGCGCCGCCCTGCGGGCGGGGCATGCCGCCCGGGGTCGGACGAGCGCCACCGGCGCCCTGCGGACGCGGAGCGCCACCGGGACCACCCTGCGGACGCGGAGCACCCTGGCCACCGGCGCCGGGGGCACCGGGACGCGGAGCACCCTGCGGGCGGGGCGCCTGCGGGCGCGCCATGCCGGTGGAACCACCGGAGGTGAAGGGGTTGTTGCCGGGACGGGGACCCGCGGGACGGGCACCACCCGGACGGGCGGCCTGACCGCCGGCGGCGGGACGCTGTCCCTGAGCCGGACGCTCCTGGCCGGCCGGACGCGGCGCGCCGGGACGGGCACCGGACTGGCCGGGGGCCGCGGCCGGACGCTGCTGCGCGGGACGCGGGCCGGGGGTGGCACCGGCGGGACGCTCGGTGCGCTCGGCGCGCTGCGGGGCAGCGGGGGCCGACGGCGGCGCGGTGAACTCGGTCGCGACCGGAGCCGGCGCCTGGACGGCGGGCTTCGGGGCGGCCGGCGCCTTCGGACCCGGACGCGGGCCGGAAGCGGCCGGAGTCACGGGCGCGGGGGCGCTGGGGGCGGCGGCGGCCGGAGCCTCGGCGACGACCGGCTTGGGGGCCGGGGCGCCGGGCTTGGGAGCCGCGGGACGTGCAACGGCACCCGGGGTGGGAGCCCCGGGCTTGGCGGGCGCGGCCTTGCGGGGCGCGCCGGGCTTCGCAGCGGACTTGCCGGCGTTGCCGCCGGGGCCCTGCAGTGCGTCAGTCAACTTGCGTACGACCGGCGCCTCGATCGTCGAGGACGCCGAACGCACAAACTCACCGAGTTCTTGGAGCTTGGCCATGACGACCTTGCTCTCCACTCCGAACTCCTTGGCGAGTTCGTATACCCGGACCTTAGCCACTAATGCTCCTTTTAGGTCCGGGTTACGCCGGACCGTCGCTACTTCATGGGCGTACTCATCGCGTACTCATCGAGTGCTCATCGCAATCTC
Source organism: Streptomyces sp. NPDC002138 (assembly GCF_040296485.1). Taxonomy (NCBI): domain Bacteria; kingdom Bacillati; phylum Actinomycetota; class Actinomycetes; order Kitasatosporales; family Streptomycetaceae; genus Streptomyces; species Streptomyces sp. NPDC002138. Next base: position 37,228 of record NZ_JBEOXE010000010.1, read on the forward strand.
GACCTACTTCCAACTCGCGAGGTACCTGACCGCACGGGGTATCCGTGCCGTACTGCTTCTGTTCTTGCGCTGTGCCTCTACGGCCCTTCTACGGCCTTGCGCAGCTCCACCGTGTCGAACGGTCCCGAGGACTTGAAGGCCCTGGAGAACGCGCGTCGGCGTACCGCCTGGTCGAGGCAGACCACGGCGGGGTGCACGTAGGCACCCCGGCCGGGCAGCGTACCGCGAGGATCGGGGACGCACGCGTCCCCTACCGCCACGATGCGCAGCAGGTCGTTCTTGGCCGCTCGCTCCCGGCACCCCACACAGGTGCGTTCAGGGCATGCGCGGGCATGCGTCCGGCCAGACACGCTTAAGTCTACCTCCCCGTACCGACCTCACCCCTGCGGGCGAAAAATCGAACGGACGTTGTTGTGTATTCACCTGTCTACCGGCCGGGAACCTCCGGCCGGTAGCGGTTTATTCCCGCCTAGCGGACCGGGCGGTCCGAGCGGTGGTCGCGGTCGCCGCCCCGGTCGGAGCGCTCGCCGCGGTCGGCGCCGCGGTCGGCCCCGTCCTCGGACGGCTGCTCGGTGTCCGGGCGGATGTCGATGCGCCAGCCGGTGAGCCGCGCGGCGAGGCGGGCGTTCTGGCCCTCCTTGCCGATGGCCAGCGACAGCTGGTAGTCGGGCACGGTCACCCGGGCGGAGCGGGTGTCCCAGTCGACGACCTCGACCTCGCTCACCCGGGCGGGTGACAGCGCGTTCGCGACCATCTCCGCCGGGTCGTCCGACCAGTCGACGATGTCGATCTTCTCGCCGTGCAGCTCGGCCATCACGTTGCGCACGCGGCTGCCCATCGGGCCGATGCAGGCGCCCTTCGGGTTCAGGCCCGAGCGGGTGGACCGGACGGCGATCTTGGTGCGGTGACCGGCCTCACGGGCGATCGCGCAGATCTCGACGCTGCCGTCGGCGATCTCCGGGACCTCGAGCGCGAAGAGCTTCTTCACCAGGTTGGGGTGGGTGCGCGAGAGGGTCACGGACGGACCGCGGACACCCTTGGCCACCCGGACGACGTACGTGCGAAGACGCAGGCCGTGGGTGTACTCCTCGCCCGGCACCTGCTCCTGCACCGGCAGCATGGCCTCCATCTTGCCGATGTCGACCAGCACGTTCTTGGGGTCCTTGCCCTGCTGGACGACGCCGGTGATGACATCGCCCTCGCGGCCGAGGAACTCGCCGAAGGTCTGGTCGTCCTGCGCGTCGCGCAGACGCTGCAGGATCACCTGCTTGGCGGTGGTGGCGGCGATCCGGCCGAAGTCCGACGGGGTGTCGTCGAACTCCTTGGGCTCCTGGCCCTCCTCCAGATCCCGCGGGTCCTCCTTCGCCCACACGACCACGTGGCCGTTGGTGCGGTCCAGCTCGACGCGTGCGCGCCGGAAGCTTCCCTCGGTGCGGTGGTACGCGATGAGGAGAGCGGACTCGATCGCCTCGACCAGCAGGTCGAAGGAGATCTCCTTCTCCCGGACCAGACCCCGCAGGGCACTCATGTCGATGTCCACGGCTACGCCTCCTCTTCCTTCTTGTCCTTGCGGTTGAACTCGATCTCGACACGCGCCTTGGCGATGTCGGCAAAAGCGATGCGGCGGGCGGTCGCCTTGCGGCCCTTCACGCCCGGTACTTCCAGGTCCATGCCCTCGTCGTCGACGTCGAGGATGCGGGCGATCAGTTCCTCGCCCTTGTCACCCTCGGCGACGAGCTGGAACTTCGCGAGACGGCCGATGGCCCGGACGTAGTGACGGTGCTCGGTCAGCGGGCGGTCGGCGCCCGGCGAGCTCACTTCAAGGACGTATTCGTCGTCACCCATGACATCGGACTCGTCCAGCGCCTCGGAGACCACGCGGCTCAGCTCGGCACAGGTGTCCAGCTCCACGCCCTCGTCGGAATCCACGATGATGCGCAGCATGCGGCGCTTGCCCGCCTTGGACATCTCGATCTCCTCGAGGTCCAGGTCCTGGGCGGCGACGAGCGGCTCCAGCAATGCGCGCAGCCTGTCGCTCTGGGTGGTGCTCATCCGGGTGACTCCTCGGCCGCGTGTGCTGTTGTGGTTTCCGTCGCGTGTCAGGTCAACAGGGTATCCGGTCGCAGGGGGTGTTGCCGTCCGTCCTGTGGACGGGGGCCCGGGTACCGTGATCATTGCCTGTCCCCTGTCCCTGACCGCCGTGACCACCGAGGACGTCGCCGTGCCCTGGACCATGCCTTCGCGAAGGAGCCTGCTGGCGGGAGCCGCCGGCGCGGCCGGTACCGCGCTGCTCACCGGGTGCTCGGGGGAGCACGTGGCCGCCGGGGCGGCCGAGGCTCCACCCGAACGGCCGATCCGCGAGAGTGCCGTACGGGACAGCGAACTGCTGCTGGAACGTTACGACGCCACCATCGCCGCGCATCCGCCGCTGGCCGAGCGGCTCGCTCCGCTGCGCGCGGCCGTGGCCGCGCACCGGGGGGCGCTGGCCGACGACGGGGCGCCCAAGCCGTCCCCGTCGCCCTCGGGGTCCGCCTCCACGACGGCGGATCCGCGGACGGGCGCGGCCGGGAATCCGCCCGGGAAGACCGCGGGCAAGAACGCCGACCCGGTTCCGGCGCAGCCCGCCGAGGCGCTGACGGCGCTCGCGACCGCGGAGCGGGACCTGGCGGAGGCCCGCAGGATCGCCCTGGCCGGGACCTCGGGCGAGCTGGCCCGGCTGCTCGCCTCGGTGGCCGCCTGCGGCTCTGTGCACACCTACCTGCTCGGCCTGAACCCCGGAGGCACCGCGTGACCAGGGCAGCGACACCGACGCACGGCGCGACGGAACCCACCCGCGGCGGCAGCCGCCCGCTGACGGCCGCGCAGGCCGTCCTGGCCGCCGAGCACGCGGCCGCCTACGGCTACGGGGTGATCGGCGCCCGGGTCGCGGCCGAGCGCGCGAACGAGGCCCGCGACGCCTACGGAGTCCACCTCGCCCGGCGTGACGCGCTCACCCGCACCGTGCGTGACCTGGGCGGATCCCCGCAGCCCGCGGAGGCGGCGTACGCCCTGCCGTTCCCGGTGCGCACCCCGGCCGACGCGGAGCGCCTCGCGGCCGAGATCGAGGAGCGGGTGGCGGGCGCGTACTCCGATCTGGTGCGCGCGGCGGGCGGCCCGCTGCGCCGCGAGGCGGCCGACGCGCTGAGCGCCGCGGCGGTCCGCGCCGCGCGCTGGCGTGGCGGCGGCGTAGCCTTCCCTGGGCTCGCGGAACGCGCAGAGCGAGTCCGCAACAGCTGAAAGGGATCCCGCACGCATGGCTTTCGAACCGCCGGAGCGGCTTGTCCGGGCGCTCGGCGAGACGCCGGAATCGTCGCAGACCACGGAGTGGCTGGGGCGGTTGCCCGAGCTGACCGGGAAGGCGCTGGCCCGGCGTGGAGTGCAGGTCCAGCGGGTGCAGGCGCCGGGCGGGCGCAGCAGCCTGGTCGTGCTGGTCCGGTACGCCGACGGGACCCCGGCCACGCTGAAGATCGCGCCGCCGCAGGCCCGGCCGGACCGGGAGCGGGCCGCGCTGGACCACTGGGCCGGTTTCGGGGCCGTACGGGTGCTGGACGACGCCGTGACGGGCGGCGCGCGGGGCGACGGCTCGGAGGACGACGGCGCGCTGCTCCTGGAGCGGCTCCAGCCGGAGGTCTCGCTGCGGTCGCTGCCGGAGGCGAAGGCGCTGCTGGAGGCGGCCGGGACGATCCGGCGGCTGTGGGTGCCGCCCGCGGCGGACCACCCGTTCGAGACGGTGACGGAGCGCACGGGCCGTCAGTGCGCAGCGCTGGCCGCCGCGCCCGAGCAGGCGGCTCCGCTGGTCGAAGCCGCGCTGGCGGCCCGCGAGGAACTGACCGCGCTGCCGGGTGAACCGGTGCTGCTGCACGGGAACTTCCGCCAGGGCAAGGTGCTGGCGGGCGAGCGGGCGCCGTGGCTGACGGTCGGCCCGGAGCCGCTGGTCGGCGACCGGGAGTACGACCTGGCCCGGCTGTGCCGGGACCGGCTGGAGGACCAGGTCGCCACCTCGGCGGGGGCGGCGGGCGCGCGGCGGCGGGTGAACCGGCTGGCGGATTCGCTGGAGGTGGACCGGGACCGGCTGCGCGGCTGGACGCTCTTCAGGGCGGTGGAGTCCGGGGTCCGGGCGATGGCGGCGGGCCGCCGTCGGGACGGCGAGCTGCTGCTGGAGTTCGCCGGCTGGCTGTAGGGCCGGTTGTGGCGGCCGCCCGCGGGCATATCGTAGGTACGTGGGTTTGTCCGGCAGGAGGCCGTCATGGTCGGAGAACTGCTGACGGCGGCAATCGCCGCGGGAACCGGTATCGCGGTCCTGTTGGGCGCCGCCTCCCGGGTGGTCAAGCAGTACGAACGCGGCGTGGTGTTCCGCTTCGGCCGGTTGCGGGAGGGGATCCGGGGGCCCGGATACACCCTGGTCGTCCCGGTCATGGACCGGCTGCACAAGGTCAACATGCAGATCGTGACGATGCCGATCCCGGCCCAGGAGGGCATCACGCGGGACAACGTCACGGTCCGGGTGGACGCGGTCGTGTACTTCAAGGTCGTCGACGCGGCGAACGCGATCATCGAGGTGGAGGACTACCGCTTCGCGGTCTCGCAGATGGCCCAGACCTCGCTGCGGTCCATCATCGGCAAGTCCGACCTGGACGATCTGCTGTCCAACAGGGAGCAGCTGAACCAGGGCCTGGAGCTGATGATCGACAGCCCGGCGATCGGGTGGGGCGTGCAGATCGACCGGGTCGAGATCAAGGACGTGTCGCTGCCGGAGACGATGAAGCGGTCGATGGCCCGGCAGGCGGAGGCGGACCGGGAGCGGCGGGCGCGGGTGATCAACGCGGATGCGGAGCTCCAGGCGTCGAAGAAGCTGGCCGAGGCGGCCGAGGTGATGTCGGAGCAGCCGGCGGCGCTGCAGTTGCGGCTGCTGCAGACGGTGGTCGCGGTGGCGGCGGAGAAGAACTCCACCCTGGTCCTCCCGTTCCCGGTGGAGCTCCTCCGCTTCCTGGAACGCGCGGCCCCCGCGCCCCCGGCCCCTATCGCGCCCCCCACACCGCCCCCGGTCACGGAGGAGCCCCCGCCGTAACCCCGGCCCGGTATTCGCCTCCGGCACCGCCGAACCGGCCCCACACATCGGCCGGCGGGGTTACGTCAGGCGGGACAGGGCCTCGTCCAGGGGGAGTTCCTCGCGGACACCGGTGGCCCGGTTCTGGAGCTCGACCACCGACTCCGCGGACCGCCGCCCCGCGACCAGGATCCACGGCACGCCCATCAGCTCGGCATCCGTCAGCTTCACCCCGGGCGACAGCCCGGCCCGGTCGTCCAGCAGGACCCGCTTCCCGGCCCCGGCCAGCGCCCCGGCCGCCCGCTCCGCCAGCGCGAGCGGCACCGCCTTGCCCGCCGCCACCACGTGGACATCGGCGGGGGCGACCGCCGCGGGCCAGCACAGACCCCGCTCGTCCGCCGTCTGTTCGGCCAGGGCCGCCACTGCCCGGGAGACGCCGATGCCGTACGAACCCATGGTGACCCGGACCGGCTTGCCCTCCTTGCCGAGGACGTCGAGCCCGAAGGCGTCGGCGTACTTGCGGCCCAGCTGGAAGATGTGGCCGATCTCGATGGCCCGGTCCAGCCGGAGCCCCGTACCGCAGGCCGGGCAGGGGTCCCCGGGCTCGACCACGACCACGTCGAGGTACTGGTCGACCTCGAAGTCCCGCCCGCACACCACGTTGCGCGCGTGGGTGTCGACGCGGTTGGCGCCGGTGACCCACGAAGTGCCGGGCGCGATCCGGGGGTCGGCCAGATAGCGGACCTTCTCCAGGCCCTGCGGGCCCACGTAGCCGCGTACCAGGTCGGGGCGGCCGGTGAAGTCCTCGGCCGTCACCAACTCGACGACTGCCGGGGCCAGATGCTCGCCCAGCTTGCCCAGGTCGACCTCGCGGTCCCCCGGTACGCCGACGGCCACGATCTCGCCGTCGACCTTGACCAGCAGGTTCTTCAGCGTCGCCGAGGCCGGTACGCCGAGGTGCGCGGCCAGCGTCTCGATGGTGGGGGTGTCGGGGGTGGCGATGTCCTCGACGGGGCCGTGTTCGCCGGTGACCGGCGTCAGGGCGAAGGTGACGGCCTCGGTGTTGGCCGCGTAGTCGCAGGACGGGCAGTCGACGAAGGTGTCCTCGCCCGCGCCCGCGGGGGCCAGGAACTCCTCGGAGGCGGAGCCGCCCATCGCACCCGAGACCGCGGAGACGATGCGGTGGTCCAGCCCGAGCCGGGTGAAGATCCGCTGGTAGGCGGCGCGGTGGAGCGCGTACGACTCGGCCAGGCCCTCGTCGCTGACGTCGAAGGAGTAGGAGTCCTTCATCTGGAACTCGCGGCCGCGCAGCACGCCGGAGCGCGGCCGGGCCTCGTCGCGGTACTTGGTCTGGATCTGATAGAGCATCACCGGCAGGTCCTTGTAGGACGTGCACTGGTCCTTCACCACGAGGGTGAAGATCTCCTCGTGGGTGGGGCCGAGCAGATAGTCGGCGCCCTTGCGGTCCTTGAGCCGGAAGAGCAGGTCGCCGTACTCCGTCCAGCGCCCGCTGACCTCGTACGGCTCGCGCGGCAGCAGCGCGGGCAGCAGCACCTCCTGGGCGCCGATCGCGTCCATCTCCTCGCGGACGACGCGCGAGACGTTCTCCAGGACCCGCTTGCCGAGCGGCAGCCAGCTCCATACACCGGCCGAGCTGCGGCGGACGTAGCCGGCGCGGACGAGGAGCTTGTGGCTGAGGGTCTCGGCGTCGGCCGGGTCCTCACGGAGGGTCTTGGCCATCAGGCGGGACATGCGCTGCACGTGTTGCGTTGACATGACGCGAGGCTACCGGGGGCGCCGCGGCCCCGGAAAATCCATTACGGGCCGGGCGCGGGGCGGGGTGCGGGCCGGGGAAACGGCCGGTGTCAGGGCCGGGACAGCGGCAGGGGGGCGCCCATCACGGCGTACGGCAGGCGCGCGCTCGGGAAGCGCACCTGCCGGGCGAGGTCGGTGTAGCCCAGCTTGCGGTAGAGGGCGCGGGCCGGGCTGTCGGTGTCGATGGCGGACAGGATCGAGCGCGGCTCGACGGCGGTGTCGGTGATCCGCGTGATCAGGGCTCGGCCGACGCCCCGGCCCTGGAAGGCGGGGTGGACGTGGAGTTCGGTGATGACGAAGGAGCCGTCGAGCCATCCGTCGTGGCCGCCCGCGCGCAGGTGGGGCTCGACGACCGTGGACCACCAGTGGCTGCGGTCGTTGGGCATCCCGTAGACGAATCCGACGAGCTCGTCCCCCTCCGCGAAGGCGCCCAGCGCGCGGGCCCCGGGGCAGATCATGTGGCGCTGCACGATGTAGCGCCGGATCGCCACCTCCTCCTCGCTCAGCCCGAAGGCGACGGCCTGGACCCGCAGGGCCTCGTCCACGCGGGCGGCGAGGTCGAGCGGACCGAGGGTGACGCCGGCGGGGTGGCGGGGGTCGCCCCCGGAGGTAGGCAGCATGTGGCCGACCTTACTTCGCGCCGCGCGCGCGGGGATACGACTGCGGCACACGCCGATGACACGGGGCGGCGGCAGGGGACGGCGGCGCGGGACGGGGGCATACGTCGGCGTGGACCGGGGAGGCCGCGGGCCGGGTCAGAACAGGACGCTCATGAACGCGCCGACCTCACGGAAGCCGACCCGCCGGTACGAGGCCCGGGCGGCGGTGTTGAAGTCGTTCACGTAGAGGCTGACGACGGGGGCGATGTCCCGCAGGGCGTACGCGACCACGGCGGCCATCCCCGTCTCGGAGTGGCCGAGGCCGCGGAAGGCGGGGTCGACCCAGACGCCCTGGATCTGGCAGGCGCGGGAGGTGGCCGCGCCGATCTCGGCCTTGAAGACGACCTTGCCGTCCTCGAACCGGGCGAAGGAGCGGCCCGCGGCGACCAGTTCGGCGACCCGGGCCTGGTAGAGGAGGCCGCCGTCCCCGGCGAGCGGGGAGACGCCGACTTCCTCGGTGAACATGGCCACGCACGCGGGCATGATCATGTCCATCTCTTCCTTGCGGACCCGGCGGACCAGCGGGTCCGCGGCGATCTCGGCGGACGGCTGCTCGGTGGTCATCAGGGGCTGGTGGGAGCGGACGTCGCGGGCGGGGCCCCAGTGCGGCTCCAGCAGCCGCCACAGCAGCCCCGCGGCCTCGACCGGGCCCACGATGGAGGAGCAGCGGCGGCCGGTGCGCCGGGCGCGGTCGGCGAAGGCCCGTACGGCGTCGGGGGTGGCGCAGACGGGGACCAGGTTCGCGCCCGCGTAGCACAGGGAGCGCAGCTCGCCGTCGGTGTACCAGCCCCACATCTCGCCGCCGAGGCGCCAGGGGTCGAGGCCCGCGACCTGGACCCGGGACGTGACGAAGGCGTTCGCGACGGGCTCGCGGCCGAGCACCTCGAGCGCGGCGTCGAGATCGCTGGGTTCCAGGACCCGGGTGGTGGTCTGCGTCAACACTGTAGGAGGCCTCACCATGCACGTCCGCTGATCTCCGCACTGTACCCGGCGGGCCCGGGGGGTGCCGCCCGCAGCGGGGCAAAAAAGGCCCCGGCCCCGCCCGCGAGCTGCGGGAACGGGGCCGGGGCCGGAAAACGCGGAGGGTGTGCGGAGCGGCCGGTCAGCCCGCGACGGAGATCTGCGGCTCGCCGGACATCACGCCGTCCTTCTCCATCTGCTCGGCGATCTTCAGCGCCTCTTCGATGAGGGTCTCGACGATCTTCGACTCGGGCACGGTCTTGATGATCTCGCCCTTGACGAAGATCTGGCCCTTGCCGTTGCCGGAGGCGACGCCGAGGTCGGCCTCGCGGGCCTCGCCGGGTCCGTTGACGACGCAGCCCATGACGGCGACGCGCAGCGGCACCTCCATGCCGTCCAGACCCGCGGAGACCTCTTCGGCCAGCTTGTAGACGTCGACCTGGGCGCGGCCGCAGGAGGGGCAGGAGACGATCTCCAGGCGGCGCTGCTTGAGGTTCAGCGACTCGAGGATCTGCAGGCCGACCTTGATCTCCTCGACCGGCGGGGCCGACAGGGAGACGCGGATGGTGTCGCCGATGCCCTCGGAGAGCAGCGCGCCGAAGGCGACGGCGGACTTGATGGTGCCCTGGAAGGCGGGGCCGGCCTCGGTGACGCCGAGGTGCAGCGGGTAGTCGCAGGCGACGGCGAGCTGGCGGTAGGCGTTGACCATCACGACGGGGTCGTTGTGCTTGACCGAGATCTTGATGTCGCCGAAGCCGTGCTCCTCGAAGAGGGAGGCCTCCCACAGCGCGGACTCGACCAGCGCCTCGGGGGTGGCCTTGCCGTACTTCTTCAGCAGTCGCGCGTCGAGGGAGCCCGCGTTGACGCCGATCCGGATCGGGGTGCCCGCGTCGCCGGCGGCGCGCGCGATCTCCTTGACCTTGTCGTCGAACTGCTTGATGTTGCCCGGGTTCACGCGGACCGCAGCGCAGCCCGCGTCGATCGCCGCGAAGACGTACTTGGGCTGGAAGTGGATGTCGGCGATGACCGGGATCTGCGACTTCTTCGCGATCACCGCGAGGGCGTCGGCATCGTCCTGGGTCGGGCAGGCCACCCGCACGATCTGGCAGCCGGAGGCCGTCAGCTCGGCGATCTGCTGCAGCGTGGCGCCGATGTCGGAGGTCCGGGTCGTGGTCATGGACTGCACCGACACGGGTGCGTCGCCGCCGACGGCGACCGAGCCGACCTGGATCTTGCGGCTGACCCGACGGGCGGCAAGCCTGGTCGGCACGGACGGCATTCCGAGAGAGATGGCAGTCATCTGCTGAGCAACCCCAAGGTGTGGATCAAGGCATGGATCGAGGTCCCGAGATCGGCGGGCTCCAGCCTTCGAGATTACGCCAATCAGAACGCCCCCCGCGCATCCGAGGGGCCGCACCACCCAAACGTAGGGAGTCGGACACGAATCGTGGCCGACTCCCCCTCGAGTGCTGTACGAAGATCAGCTGAACGGCGGCCACCGCGGCGGGTGGTCCCGCGGCGACGGCCACCGCCGTGGCACCGATCAGCTGATCTTGATCGGGTTCACCACATCCGCCACCATCACCAGCAGCGTGAAGCAGACGAAGACACCGGCCACCAGGTACGCGGCGGGCATCAGCTTGGCCACGTCGAAGGGGCCCGGGTCGGGGCGCCGGAAGACCCGCGCCACATTGCGCCGGACCGACTCCCACAGGGCGCCCGCGATGTGCCCGCCGTCGAGCGGGAGCAGCGGCAGCATGTTGAACAGGAACAGCGCCAGGTTGAACATCCCGACGAGGTTCAGGAACATCACGAGCCGGTCGGTGGCCGGGATGTCGAGGTTGGCGATCTCGCCGCCGATGCGGGCCGCGCCGACGATGCCGATCGGGGAGTCCGGCTGGCGCTCGCCGTCGCCGAAGGCCGCGTTCCACAGCGGGGGGATCTTGGACGGCAGCTTGAGCAGACCGCTCACGCTCTCGTCCACGACATCGGCCATGTGGCTCGCGGACTGCCCGAAGGTGAGCGCCTGGGTCTCGGTGGCGGGGCCGAAGCCGAGGAAGCCCGCCGTGACGAACTGGCCCTTGACGTAGCCGCCGTGGCCGTCGGTCTTGCCGACCGTGTTCTCGATCAGCGTGGGCGTGAGGGTCACTTCCTTGCCGTCGCGCAGGACGGTGACGGTGACCGGGCCGACGGTGTCGCGGATCTTCTCCTGGAGCACCGACCAGTCGGTGACCTTGTGCCCGTCGAAGGCGACGATCTTGTCACCGGCGCGGAGCCCGGCGGCCTTGGCCGGGGCCACCGGGTCGCCCGGCTTGCAGGTGGTGCGCTTGTCGCTCTGCTTGAGGACGCAGTCGGAGACCGAGGCCACCTTGGTCGTCTGCTGGGTGACCCCGAAGGTCATCCAGACGCCGAAGAAGACGGCGAGGGCGAGCACCAGGTTCATGAAGGGGCCCGCGAACATCACGATCACGCGCTTCCACGGCTTGCGCGTGTAGAAGAGCCGGTCCTCGTCGCCGGGCTGGAGCTCCTCGTACGCCGCCGAGCGGGCGTCTTCGATCATCGACCGGAAGGGGGAGGTCGAGCGGGCCGTGACCCTGCCGTCCTCGCCGGGCGGGAACATCCCGATCATGCGGATGTAGCCGCCCATCGGGATGGCCTTGAGCCCGTACTCGGTGTCGCCCTTCTTGCGCGACCAGATGGTCCGGCCGAAGCCGACCATGTACTGCGGGACGCGGATGCCGAACAGCTTGGCCGTGGACAGGTGGCCCAGCTCGTGCCAGGCGATCGAGACCAGCAGTCCCACCACGAAGATGAGCATGCCGATCACGGTCATCAGAATCGTCATGCGCGCGCCTCCACGGCGGCCTTCGCCGCCATCTCCCGTGCCCGGGCCCGTGCCCAGGTCTCCGCCTCGAGGACGTCCCGGACGGTCAGAGAGGTTCCCGAGCCCGGCGTTCCGTGCTCGTCGACCACGGCTGCGACGGTATCCATGATTGCTGTGAACGGCAGCCGACCGGCCAGGAAGGCCTCCACGCACTCCTCGTTCGCCGCATTGAACACGGCGGGAGCGGTACCCCCGAGGGTACCGACGTGCCGGGCCAGGCCCACGGACGGGAAGGCCTCGGTGTCCAGCGGGAAGAACTCCCAGGTGGAGGCCTTGGTCCAGTCGAAGGCGGGGGCCGCGTCCGGGACCCGCTGGGGCCAGCCGAGGCCGATCGCGATGGGTCCGCGCATGTCGGGCGGGGTGGCCTGGGCGAGGGTGGAACCGTCGGTGAACTCGACCATCGAGTGCACGTAGGACTGCGGGTGGACCACGACCTCGATGCGGTCGAAGGGGATGTCGTAGAGGAGGTGCGCCTCGATGACCTCCAGCCCCTTGTTGACCAGGGTCGCGGAGTTCACGGTGATGACCGGGCCCATGGCCCAGGTGGGGTGCGCGAGGGCGTCCTCGACCGTGACGCCGGCCAGCTCGGCGCGGGTACGGCCGCGGAAGGGGCCGCCGGAGGCGGTGACGACCAGCTTGCGGACGTCGGCGCGGGTGCCGGCCGCGAGGGCCTGGAAGAGCGCCGCGTGCTCGGAGTCCACCGGGATGATCTGGCCGGGCCGGGCCAGTTCCTTGACGAGCGGTCCGCCGACGATCAGCGATTCCTTGTTGGCGAGCGCGAGGGTGCGTCCCGCGCGGAGCGCGGCGAGGGTGGGCCCGAGGCCGATGGACCCGGTGATGCCGTTGAGAACGGTGTGGCACTCGGACGCGGCGAGTTCGGCCGCCGCGTCCGGACCGGCCAGGATCTCCGGCATCGGCTCGGCGCCGTACTGGTCGCCCAGCGCTTCCTTCAGGGCCGGTACGACGTCCTCGCGGGCCACCGCCACCGTCTTCACCCGCAGCAGCCGGGCCTGCTCCGCGAGCAGCCCGACGCGACCGCCCGCGGCGGACAGCGCGGTCACCCGGAAGCGGTCCGGGTTGCGCAGGACGAGGTCGATGGCCTGGGTGCCGATGGAACCGGTGGACCCGAGGACGACGATGTCCCGGCGGCCGGCCGCGGCGTCGAAGAGGAGGTGCGGGTCGGCGAGGGGGGATGGGCTGTCGCTCATCCCCCTATTGTTGCCGCATCGCCGGGCCGCGCGGACACCGTCTCCCTAGGAGGATGCGCCGGTTCCCCTGGCGAACTTCTCCCACTGCGCCGTGACGATCTCCGGCGGCACTCCGCCGAAGTCCTTGATGTCGAGAATGTCGGACCGGAACGAGAGCGTGACGGAACCGGAGCGGATGACGGTCAGGTACTTGTACAGCGACAGGTTCTTCTCCTTCACGTCCTGGACCACGATCCGGTACGCCTGCGCCTCGTCCCCCAGTCGGGGTGCCGCGACCGCCTCCACCTTGAGGACCTTGCCCTCGGCGAGCATCCGGTCCTCGGTGTAGCCGCCCGCGCACTGCTTGCCCGCGGCCGCCAGGGACTTCAGGGCCGCGGTGGCGGCGCCGCCGTCCTTGTAGGAGCGCAGCAGGATCTCGGTGCCGATGTCCTGTATCCCGCCCGGGACGCCGGTCTTCACGTACGCCTGGGCGCTGTGGCCGGCCTTGCCGAGGCTGGTCAGGGGCTGACACACCGCCGGAGTGGCCTCGTACGACTCGTTCATCGGCTCGTCGAGGACCGGTTCGTCCGCCTCGTACGCCCCGGCCTTCTCGCCCGGGGCGAGGGCCAGGGCCTTGAGCCGGGCCGCGCCGGGGCCCGGGGCCGCCGGGGGCGGTGTGCTCGCGGCGGCCGTGCGGGGCGCGGGCATGCCCGTCTCCCTGTCCTCACGGCCGGCGCTGCCGCATGCGGCGGCGCCGGCCAGGAGGAGTACCGCCGTGGCGGCTCTCGCCGCCCGGCGGCCCCTCGTGTTCCCCACCCTGTGCATCGTGTGCCGTCCCCTTCGGATCATGTCGAGGACATGATTGTGCGGGAGATCAGCGGATGGGGCGGTGCACGTTCTTGTGCGCGGACGGACCGGGGGTGGCGTCGGCGATCCACGGGCCGTCGCCCGAGGGGTCCAGGACGCCCTCCTCCAGCCAGGTGTAGACGCCGCCGAGGACGCCTTCGACCACCGTGCGGTCCAGGTCGTCGGTGTTGGCCCAGAGCCGGCCGAAGAGTTCCTCGACCCGCAGCCGGGACTGCCGGCAGAAGGCGTCGGCCAGCTGGTAGGCCTCGCGGCCGTGGTCGCCGGTGGCGCGCAGGTGCTCGGCTCGGACGCAGGCCGCGCTCATCGCGAACAGTTCGGCGCCGATGTCCACGATCCGGCCGAGGAAGCCCTGCTTGGTCTCCATCCGGCCCTGCCAGCGGGACATCGCGTAGAAGGTGGAGCGGGCGAGTTTGCGGGCGCCGCGCTCGACATAGCGCAGGTGGGTGGCGAGGTCGGGGTGCCCACTCGGGTGGAAGGCGCGGTAGGTGCCGGGGACCGCTCCGGGTCCGGTCGCCAGTTTGGGCAGCCAGCGGGCGTAGAACCCGGCGGCCCGGGCGCCCGCCTTGGCCTTGTCGCCGAGCGCCTTGTCGGGGTCGATCAGGTCGCCCGCCACCGCCAGGTGGGCGTCGACGGCCTCGCGGGCGATGAGCAGGTGCATGATCTCGGTGGAGCCCTCGAAGATCCGGTTGATGCGCAGGTCGCGGAGCATCTGCTCGGCGGGGACGGCGCGCTCGCCGCGTGCGGCGAGGGACTCCGCGGTCTCGAAGCCGCGGCCGCCGCGGATCTGGACGAGTTCGTCGGCCATCAGGCAGGCCATCTCGCTGCCGTACAGCTTCGCCAGCGCGGCCTCGATGCGGATGTCGTTGCGGTCCTCGTCGGCCATCTGCGAGGCGAGGTCGACCATCGCCTCCAGGGCGAAGGTGGTGGCGGCGATGAAGGAGATCTTGGCGCCGACGGCCTCGTGCCGGGCGACCGGCCGGCCCCACTGCTCGCGCACCCCGGACCATTCGCGGGCGATCTTCAGGCACCACTTCCCGGCGCCGACGCACATCGCGGGCAGGGACAGCCGGCCGGTGTTGAGGGTGGTGAGGGCGATCTTCAGACCGGCGCCCTCGGGACCGATCCGGTGCGCGGCCGGGACCCGCACCTGGTGCAGCCGGGTGACGCCGTTCTCCAGACCGCGCAGACCCATGAAGGCGTTGCGGTGCTCGACGGTGACGCCCGGCGAGTCCGCCTCGACGACGAAGGCGGTGATCCCGCCCTTGTGTCCCTCGGACCTCGGCACCCGGGCCATGACGACGAGCAGGTCGGCCACGACGCCGTTGGTGGTCCAGAGCTTCACGCCGTCCAGGACGTAGGTGTCGTCCCCGTCCGGCACGGCGGTGGTGGCGAGGCGGGCCGGGTCGGAGCCGACGTCCGGTTCGGTGAGCAGGAAGGCGCTGATGTCGGTGCGGGCGCAGCGCGGCAGGAAGAGGTCGCGCTGCTCCTGGGTGCCGAAGAGCTTGAGCGGCTGCGGTACGCCGATCGACTGGTGCGCGGAGAGCAGGGCGCCGATGGCCGGGCTGACGGAGCCGACGAGGGCCAGCGCCTTGTTGTAGTACACCTGGGTGAGCCCGAGGCCCCCGTACTTGGTGTCGATCTTCATCCCGAGGGCGCCGAGTTCCTTGAGCCCGCGGACGGTCTCGTCGGGGATCTTCGCCTCGCGTTCGATGCGGGCCGCGAGGCCTGCTGCGAGTTCGGTCTCGCAGAACGCGCGGAGCCGTTCCAGGAAGGCCTCGCCGCGCCGGACGTCCTCGTCGGCGGGCACGGGATGGGGGTGGATCAGGTCGAGACGGAAGCGTCCGAGGAAGAGTTCCTTGGCGAAGCTGGGCTTGCGCCAGTCCTGCTCCCGGGCCGCCTCCGCGACCTGCCGTGCCTCGCGCTCGGTCACCTTGGGCTGTGTTGCGGACATGCGCAGCTCACCTCGCCGCCGAATCGGATGATCAGGTGATTACCGGTCGGTGCTACCAGTGAGTCGTACCCGCTCCGGGCGCCGGGGAAAAGGGGAACGGCCAAAAGGGGGACGGTCCGAACCCCCGCACAGTGGGTTCGGACCGTCGGCTCATCGCCCCAGGAGTCGCTCAGATGTCGAGGCCCGTGAGGACCAGGACGCGCTCGTAGGTGTAGTCGTCCATCGCGTAGCGGACGCCCTCGCGGCCCACGCCGGACTGCTTGACCCCGCCGTACGGCATCTGGTCGGCGCGGTAGGAGGGCGCGTCGCCGACGATCACGCCGCCGACCTCCAGCTCGCGGTGGGCGCGGAAGGCCGTCTGGATGTTGCGCGTGAAGACGCCGGTCTGAAGACCGAACTTCGAGTCGTTCACCGCGGCGAAGGCCTCGTCGGTGCCCTCGACCTTCTGCAGGGTCAGGACCGGTCCGAAGACCTCCTCGCAGGCCAGCTTGACGCCCGCGGGCAGCTCGGCGACCACGGTGGGCTCGTACGAGGCCCCCTCGCGCTTGCCACCGGTGAGCAGCTTGGCGCCCGCGGCCACGGCCTCGTCCACCCAGGACTCGACGCGCTTGGCGGCGTCCTCGGAGACCAGCGGGCCGACGTCGGTGCCCGCGTCGGACGGGTCACCGGTGACCTGGGCCTGGACCTTGGCGACGACCTTCTCGACCAGGCGGTCGTAGACGGTGGCGTCGGCGATCACGCGCTGCACGGAGATGCAGGACTGGCCGGCCTGGTAGTTCGAGAAGGTCGCGATGCGGGTCGCGGCCCATTCGAGGTCGGCCTCGGAGGACCAGTCGTCCAGGACGACGGCCGCGGCGTTGCCGCCCAGCTCGAGGGTGCAGTGCTTGTGGGGCACCGACTGCTGGATGGCGTAGCCGACGGTGTCGGAACCGGTGAAGGAGATGACGGGCAGGCGCTCGTCCTTGACCAGGGCCGGCATCTTGTCGTTGGCCACGGGCAGCACGGACCAGGAACCGGCCGGGAGGTCGGTCTCGGCGAGCAGCTCGCCCAGGATCAGACCGGAGAGCGGGGTGGCCGGGGCGGGCTTCAGGATGATCGGCGCGCCGACGGCGATGGCCGGGGCCACCTTGTGGGCGCACAGGTTCAGCGGGAAGTTGAACGGCGCGATGCCGAGGACCGGGCCCTTGACGAAGCGGCGGGTCAGCGCGAGGCGGCCGACGCCACCGGCGTCGGTGTCCAGGCGCTGGGCCTCGCCGCCGTTGAAGCGGCGGGCCTCTTCGGCGGCGAACCGGAACACGGACACCGCGCGGCCGACCTCGCCGCGGGCCCACTTGATGGGCTTGCCGTTCTCGGCGGAGATCAGCTGGGCGATCTCCTCGGTGCGCTCGGTGAGCCGCTTGGAGACGTGGTCCAGGGCGGCGGCCCGTACGTGGGCCGGGGTCGCCGAGAACTCCGCGGTCACGGCGTGGGCGGCCGCCACGGCCTCCTCGACCTGCGCGTCGGTGGGCACGCTGACGGTGCCCACGACGCGGCCGTCCCAGGGGGACGTGACGTCGAAGCTGTCCTCGCCGGTGGTCTGGCGACCGGCGAGCCAGAAGGCGTGGGTGGAAGTCATGGCGAATCCCGGCCCTTCGGAGTGTGTGCGGAGTCCTTGTCCCTCCCACCGTAGGACTCCGCCGCGGATTCGGCGCTTGTCCGGCATGGAGTGCCACCCGCCCGCCGTACGCCGCTTTGTCAGGGGACACCCGCGCCTCAATCGCCGGCGAGGCTGAGCAGCCGACGGCGCAAGCCCCCGCCCGGGCCGCGGGCAAAGTCCAGCCCCGCCGGCGATTGAGGCGCCGCCGGAGGCACACCCGCCGACCAGACGCCGCACAAGAGGCACGCTCCCCGGCCCTCCGGGGGCGCCTCAAACGCCGGCGGGGCTGGAGAGCGAAGGCACGCTCCCCTCCGGTCAGGACGGGGTGTCGGGGTGGGTGACCTTCAGGGCGAGCCACAGCTCCATGCGGACGTCCGGGTCGTCCAGGGAGCGGCCCAGGATCTCCTCGACCCGCCGCATCCGGTACCGCAGCGTGTGCCGGTGCACCCCCAGATCGGCGGCCGCCGCGTCCCACTGCCCGTGCCGGGAGAGCCACGCCTGGAGCGAGGCGACCAGGTCACCGCGACCGGTGGCGTCGTGGTCCCGCAGGGCCCGCAGCGTCCCGTCCGCGAAGGCCCGTACCGCCTCGTCGGCGAGCAGCGGCAGCACCGACCCCGCCGCCAGGTCGTCGTGCTCGACCAGCGGGCGCCCGCGCCGCCGGGCCACGACGAGGGCCTGGTCGGCCTGCTTGTGGGCGGCCGCCGCGCTCGCCGGCGCGGCGGGCGCGGACAGGCCGATGACCAGCTCGTCCGGCTCCGGCCCCACCGCGTCGTGCCCGCGCCGCGACGCGAGCGCTTCCGCGTGGTCCGCCACGGCCCCGGCCGCGGCGCCGCCGTCCGCCGCGAGCACCAGCAGCCGCCCCGGCTCGGTGACCACCAGCAGCGCCTCGCCACTGCGGGCGGCCGCGGACTCGACGGCGTCGGCGAGCGCCGCGAGCCCTTCGGGCTGGGCCGTGCCCGGCAGCGCGGGCTCCGCGATGACGAGCCGGAAGGGCGCGTCGAGGAGTACGCCGTACAGGTCCCCGGCGACGGCCCGCGCGTGCTCGGTCTCCCCGTCCAGCAGCAGCCGCAGCACGGCCGCCCCGAGCCGGGATTCGGCGTCGTGCAGGGACCGGGAGCGTTCGGTGGTGAGGGTGAGCAGGGCGACGGCGGAGTGCACGGCGTACCGCTCGGCGGTGCCCAGCGGGGCTCCCGTACCGACGGCGAGGGCGCCGCGGGCCCGCCGTCCCGTGCCCAGGGACTGGAGCTCGACCCGGTCCTCGGAGCCGCCGACGACGGCGCTGGCGGGGGCGGGCCGCTCCCGCAGCCGCTCGACGTCGGGGGTGAGCCGGGCGGCCCGCCGCGCGGCCCACTCGGGGGCGGCGGCGACGACCGCGCCGGAGGTGTCGTAGAGCGCGGCCCAGCCGTGCACGTGCGCGGCGAGACGGGTCAGGAGTTCGGCGGGCCCGTCGGCGGAGAGCGCGGCCCGGGTCAGCTCCCGCTGGGCCTCGAAGCCCGCGGTGACGGCCCGGTACTGGTCGGCGGCGAGGGCCGCGGAGACGGCCTTGCTGATGGCGAGGAAGGGGGTCCGGCGCGGCACCTCCAGCAGGGGCAGGTCCTCGGCGCGGGCCGCCTCGACCAGCGCGTCGGGGACCGCCTCGTAGTTCACGCCGACCGCGAAGCCGAGCCCGACGACTCCGGCGGCGGCGAGCCGGCGGACGTAGCGGAGCATCTCCTCGGGGTCCTCCGCGTCCAGCTTCATCGCGGTGATCAGCAGCAGCTCGCCGCCCTCCATGTAGGGGACGGGATCGGCCAGCTCGCTGACGTGGGCCCAGCGGACGGGGGTGTCCAGGCGGCTCTCCCCCGCGCGGACGCTGAGTTTGAGCGCCGAGTGCTGGACGAGCGAGGCGAGGGTGAGCGGCATCGGTTACCAGCGGCCTTAGGGCGGAGGGGCGGGCGGGGTGCCCCGCGGGGGAATTTCGCCGTGTCGTACGAACGGCTCCCCTCGATTCTGCCACCCCGTACGGGTCGGGGAACCCCTTCAGTCGAGGAGCGACACCAGCAGCGGGGCCGCCCGCTCGCCGTCCACCGAGGTCAGCGAGAGCACGGCGTGCCCGGGAGGCACGGTGTTGGCCAGGGCCGAGGCGGACCAGCGCTCCCGCTCCACCTGCCGCACGGTGACGGCGTCCGTGGTGACCGCCTTGCCGGTGATCAGCTTGCGCACCGTGTTGATGAACCGGGTCATCGGCTGGTCCGCGTAGACGGTCCGGCTGGTGACGTCCCGGGTCTCGACCAGCTCGGTCCCCCAGGCGTCGGCGAACCACTTGCCGTCCCAGGTGGTCACCCCGGAGAAGGCCATCCGGCACCCGACGGCGCCGAGCAGCGGGGTGCGCAGCTGTTCCGGTACGTCGTCCAGCGTGCGCAGGGTCAGCAGCACCCCGGCGTTGGCCGAGCGCAGCCGCTGGATCCCGCGGACGGTTCCCGGGGTGAGGGTGTGCGAGGCGTCGTCGAAGGCGAGGAAGGCGAAGAGGGAGCGGTCGGCGCGGGCGGCGGCCGCGGCGGTGAACTGCGCGAGCAGCAGCCGGGCCAGCAGCCGGGAGGCCTCCGCGTGGCCCCGCTCGGGGAGGTCGACGCGGACCCGGACGGGGTGTTCCAGGGCGCGCAGGGAGAAGGGCCGCCCGGCGCCGGTGGTGTCGAAGAAGCCGTGGAAGGCGGGTCGGTCCAGCAGCGCGACCCGGTCGGTGAGGGCGGGCCCGGGGTCGCCGTGGGCCCCGTGCTGCCGGGTCCGGGCGTCGAGCTCGCGCAGCATGTCCTGGCGGCCGGCGTCCGCCAGCGTCCCGCGCAGCGCGTCGGTGGTGGCGGGGACCGCGTCGAGCAGTTCGCGCAGCTCCGGCACGGTGGGGAAGCGGTCGTACGCCGCGCGGAAGGGGCCGATGAGCTGCGCGAGGGCGGTCGCGCAGCGGCGTACGTCGAGGCCCGGCAGGTCACCGACGAAGGCTTCGGCGAGGAGCTGGGCGGCCTCGTCGGGGTCGGTGGTGCCGCCGTAGAGGTCGAGGTCGTGGACGGACGCCGGGTCGCCGGGGCGCACCACGATGTCGTAGGCGGCGTCGGATCCGAGGGGCGATCCGGCGGCGGTGACGGCGATCAGCGCGGCTTGGCCGGCCAGCGCCTGGAGCGCCAGCGATTCGACGACGGGGCGCACCAGCCGGGTGGTCTTGCCCGCTCCGGAGGGGCCGACGGCGAGCACCGAGGTGCCCAGGACCGTCGGGTCGAGGGCGAGGCCGGTGCCGCGCCGCTCGTGGGGGTTGGGTTCGACGCCGGTCACGCCGCCGAGGCGGACCTGGCCGACGGTCAGGTCGTGGTCGGCGGTGCGGGCGGGCAGGTCGCGGGCGCCGGACGGGTGGCCGCAGGCGGCGGCGCCCTTGTCCCGCACGGCCCGGGCGAAGGCGGTGCGGCGCGCGGGGTCCACCAGGACGGAGTCCCAGGCCCGGCGGATCCGGACGTGGTCGACGTCGTTCATCCGCCCGGCGGCGGCCTCGGCGGCCAGCCGGTCGGCGGCCTCCGCCAGTCCCGCGGCGCGCAGCTGCGGCCAGGCGGCGGGGTCGTCGGGGCCGCCCGGGACCGTGGGGAGGGGTTCGCGGGAGGGGGCGGCGGGGCCCGCGAGGACCGACTGCGCCAGGCCCGGCCAGTCGCCGAGCCGTCCGAAGACGAGGATGACGGGGAGGTAGATCACCGCGTAGAGGACGTAGGTGACGATCGAGGCGCCGGCCTCGCCGAGCTCGGCGTAGGGCAGGTGGGCGAAGGCGAGCGGGTAGACCGGCAGCACCTGGTTCTCGATCAGTGCGACGACGACGGCGGCGCCCGCGGCGGCTCCCAGCGCGCGGTACCAGGGGCCCCGGTCGGCGATCAGGCGGTCGAAGGCGGTGCGCCAGCCGCCGATCCTGGCGAAGCCGAGGAACAGCCCCACGGTGGCCAGCAGCTCGTACAGCTCCAGGGCCGCCTGCCCCCGGTGGTCGACGGGGGCGGCCACGAGGCCGTGGGTCCACCAGCTGTCGGGGGTGAAGTAGTAGAGCGGGGCGCCGAGGAAGGGGAGCTTCCCGTCGAGGAAGGCCTGCCAGCACACGAAGAAGACGAGGAAAGCGATCACGACGCGGGTGAGCAGCTGCCGGTCGGAGCCGGCGGGCCTCGGTACGACCGGCACGTGGCCGTAGCGCCAGACGCCCGGCTCCGCGACCGGCCGGGGCACCCGCAGCCACGCGGTGAAGGGGGAGGCGGGCGCGCCGGGAGCCGGGTGCGCCCCGGCCGGCGCGGGCGCGTACCCGGGCACGGGCGGTGGCGACGGGGCTCCGGCCGGGCGGAGCGGGAGCCCCTTGGGCAGCGGCGGCGGTGGCCCGGCGGGCCGGGGGACCTGACCCGGTCCGAGGCCCGCCCGGGCCGGGCCCGGGTCGGGCGTGCCGTACGCACCGTGCGCGCCCTGCGTGCCGTCGGTGTCCATGAACCCCAAGCCCCCTGCCCGTTCACTGCGCCGCGCGTGCCGTGCCGCGCGCTCAATCTAGTCGCCGGGGGCGCCCCGCGGCCCGTACCCCGTCATGATCCACGAGGCGCGCGCCGGATCCCTCCTATGGCCGTCACGGACAAGGACACGCGGGTACCACTCCCGAACGGCGCATGCCGTACCCCCTCCCCCGGGCCTAGCCTGCGGACAAAGACACAAGTGCGTCCGAAAACACCCCCCAGGAGCCCCCTATGACCGCTGTCCCGCAGGAGCGCCGCATCGTCACCGCGATCCCCGGCCCCAAGTCGCAGGAGCTGCAGGCCCGCCGCCTCCAGACGGTGGCCGGTGGCGTGGGCTCCGTGCTCCCCGTCTTCACGGCCCGCGCGGGCGGCGGCATCATCGAGGACGTCGACGGCAACCGCCTGATCGACTTCGGTTCCGGCATCGCCGTGACCTCGGTCGGCGCCTCCGCCGAGGCCGTCGTGCGCCGCGCCGCCGCGCAGCTCGCCGACTTCACGCACACCTGTTTCATGGTCACGCCGTACGAGGGCTACGTCGAGGTCTGCGAGGCGCTGGCCGAGCTGACCCCGGGCGACCACGCCAAGAAGTCGGCCCTGTTCAACTCCGGCGCCGAGGCCGTCGAGAACGCGGTCAAGATCGCCCGTTCGTACACCAAGCGCCAGGCCGTCGTCGTCTTCGACCACGGCTACCACGGCCGCACCAACCTGACCATGGGCATGACGGCGAAGAACATGCCGTACAAGCAGGGCTTCGGCCCGTTCGCCCCCGAGGTCTACCGCGTCCCGGTCGCCTACGGCTACCGCTGGCCGACCGGCGCCGAGAACTGCGGCCCCGAGGCCGCCGCGCAGGCGATCGACCAGATCGTCAAGCAGATCGGCGCCGACAACGTCGCCGCGATCATCATCGAGCCGGTGCTCGGCGAGGGCGGCTTCATCGAGCCGGCCAAGGGCTTCCTGCCCGCGATCGTGAAGTTCGCCAACGACAACGGCATCGTCTTCGTCGCCGACGAGATCCAGTCCGGCTTCTGCCGCACGGGCCAGTGGTTCGCGTGTGAGGACGAGGGCATCGTCCCGGACCTGATCACCACCGCCAAGGGCATCGCGGGCGGTCTGCCGCTCGCCGCCGTGACCGGCCGCGCCGAGATCATGGACGCCGCGCACGCGGGCGGCCTCGGCGGCACCTACGGCGGCAACCCGGTGGCCTGCGCCGGTGCGCTCGGTTCCATCGAGACGATGAAGGAGCTCGACCTCAACGCCAAGGCGAAGAGGATCGAGTCCCTGATGAAGGCCCGGCTGGAGGCGATGGCGGAGAAGTTCGACATCATCGGCGACATCCGCGGCCGTGGCGCGATGATCGCGATCGAGCTGGTCACCGACCGCGCGACCAAGGAGCCGAACGCGGCCGCCGCGGGCGCGCTGGCCAAGGCCTGCCACGCCGAGGGCCTGCTGGTCCTCACCTGCGGCACCTACGGCAACGTGCTGCGCTTCCTCCCCCCGATCGTGATCGGCGAGGACCTGCTGAACGAGGGCCTGGACATCATCGAGGGCGCGTTCGCGGCCATCTGAGGCCGGCTCAGGACACCGCGGGAGTGAGCGGCGTGCGGGCCCGGGCGAACACCCGCGCACGGCGCTCGATCCCCTGCTCGACCGATACCGCCGGTAACGGTCGGGCGCTGTGAAGAAGGTGTGGGGGGCCGATGGCGGGAGCGCGTTCTCGCTGTCGGTCCCCCTTTCGCTGCCGTACGGTTTCTGCAGATGAGTGAAACAGCCCGCCCGCGGAATTCCACGGGCGACCCTGGTAACGGGCTTCCCCAGCGCCGTACTGGGCATGCGTTCGCGCACACTCCTCACCGATCGGACAGCCGTTCACTCCAAACCCCCCGGGGTGGACGGCAACCCGGTCCGGGCGGCCGCCCCGGAACCACCCCCCCTGTTCCGGGACGGCCGGCCTTTCGGTCACCGCGCTCCCCCGGCTCCGCCCGCTCGCTCCTCGCGCTCGGCGCCGCCGGATGGGCCGCCTTCGCGCTGATCACCTGGCAGGTCGTGGCCACGGGCCCACTACTCACCCCGGACGCCCGGCTCAGCCGCGCGCTGCTGCGCGGCCTGCCCGACGCGGTCACCGAACGCCTCGCCGACCTCGGCAACGTCCAGGTCGCCGTACCGGTCCTGGTGCTGGCCATGGCGTACGCCGTCCGGCGCTCCCGGCGGTGGCGCCCCGCGCTGGCGGCGGGGCTCGCGATGGCCCTCGTACCCGCGCTGATCGTGCCGCTGAAGGAATGGACCGCCCGGCCGGGGCCGCTGGAGCCGTGGGCCGCCGGGTACTTCCCCTCCGGCCACACGGCCACCGCGACCGTCGCCTACGTGGGCGCCGCGCTGCTCGTGGGCCCGTACGCCCGCCGCCCGTGGCCGATGGCCGCCGCCCTCCTGCTCGCGGGGGCGACGGCCACGGGGCTGGTGCTGCGGGGCTTCCACTGGCCGCTCGACGTGCTGGCCAGTGGGCTGCTGTGCCTGCCGCTCCTCCTGTGCGTCGGCGCGGTCAGCCGAAGTACGCGTGGAAGTTCTTCGAGAACTCCCAGCCGCCGAACCGGTCCCAGTTGACCGACCAGGTCATCAGCCCGCGCAGCGCGGGCCAGCTTCCGTGGGTCGGGTAGGTCCCGCAGTTCGTCTTCTTCGTCAGGCAGTCGAGCGCCTTGTCCACCTCGGCGGGCGCGGTGTGGCCGTTGCCCGCGTTGGTGGTGGCCGGGAGGCCGATGGCGATCTGGTCCGGGCGCAGCGGCGGGAAGACCCGCGCCGCGTTGCCCGCGACCGGGAAGCCGGTGAGCAGCATGTCGGTCATGGCGATGTGGAAGTCGGCGCCGCCCATCGAGTGGTACTGGTTGTCGAGGCCCATGATCGAGCCCGAGTTGTAGTCCTGGACGTGGAGCAGGGTGAGGTCGTCGCGCAGGGCGTGGATGACCGGGAGGTAGGCCCCGGCGCGCGGGTCCTGGCCGCCCCAGGGGCCGGATCCGTAGTACTGGTAGCCCAGTTGGACGAAGAAGGTCTCGGGGGCCATGGTCAGGACGAAGCCCGGGCCGTACTTGGCCTTGAGGGTCTTCACGGCGGAGATGAGGTTGACGATCACCGGTGTGGTGGGGCTGCGGAAGTCGGTGTCGCCGGTGGCCAGGGAGAGCGAGTGGCCCTCGAAGTCGATGTCGAGGCCGTTGAGCCCGTACTCGTCGATGATCTTGCTGACGGATGTGACGAAGGTGTCCCGGGCGGCCGTCGTGGCCAGCTGCACCTGCCCGTTCTGGCCGCCGATGGAGATCAGGACCTTCTTGCCCGCCGCCTGTTTGGCCTTGATGGCCGCCTTGAACTCGGCGGGGCTCTCCACGCCCGGGCACTCGCTGACGGGGCACAGCTGGAAGCGGATGTCGCCGGAGGTCACCGACGTGGGTTCGCCGAAGGCGAGGTCGATGACGTCCCAGGAGGCGGGTACGTCGGCCATCCTGAGGTAGCCCGAGCCGTTGGCGAAGCTCGCGTGGAGGTAGCCGACCAGGGCGTGGGTGGGCAGCCCCGGCGTGCCGGGGTTCCCGCCGCCGGTGGTACTCGCCGAGAGGGCCGGGCCGCGCGGGGACTCGCCCGCCGCGTTGCTCGCGCCGACCTGGAAGGAGTACGTCGTGGACGCGGCCAGCCCCGTGACGGTCGCGGAGGTCCCGCTGACCGCCAGCGGCGCCGCGCCGTCCCGGTAGAGGGTGTAGCCGGTGGCTCCGGTGACGGCCGACCAGGACAGGGTCAGCGAGTTCGCGGTGGCTCCGGACGCGGTCAGGCCGGTGGGGGCGGCCGGGGGCTGGGGCTGTCCGGGGCCGGTGCCGCCGGGATCGGGGCCGACCAGGGTGAGGTCGTCGGTGAGGACGGGCCCCTGGCCGTACCAGCCGTGGGTCCAGACGGTCACCGAGGTGGTGGCGGGGCCGGTGCGGAAGGTGGTGGCCAGCTGCTTCCAGGCACCCGGGGACTGGGTCCAGGTGGACACGTCGGTGGTGCCGGTCCCGGTCGCGCCGAGGTAGGCGTACCCGCCCTGCACCCAGGCGCCGAGCGTGTACACCGCGTCGGGCTTGACGGTGATGCTCTGGGCGCACTGGGCGTAGTCCTGGCCGGCCGGGGTGGCCTTGAGGGCGGAACTCCCGCTGTGGACGGGGCTGCTGACGACGGCTCCGCTGCCCGCCGAGCAGCTCCAGCCGTCGAGGCCGGATTCGAAGCCGCCGTTGCGGGCGAGGTCGGCGTCCGCGGCCGCGGCGGGCGGCCCCGCGGTCAGCAGACCGGCCACCGCCAGGGCGGTGGCCGTAAGTACGGACAGTCTTCTGCGCACAACTGCCTCCGGTGCATGGGGGGATGGAGGGGTGTAGCGGCGCTCAAGATGGTCCAGACCAATGCTCTTGTCAAGGCTTCCGGCCCTCCTTGGTGGCCACGGCCCCGGCCACCCGCGCCGCGGCCTCGTGCATCGCCAGCTCCAGCACCGCCGGATCCGTGAGCGTGCCCCGCCCGTCCGGGAGCACCAGCCAGCGCACCCCGCCGGTGGCCCGGCCGGGGTAGGGGACCACGATCCAGGTGCCGCGCCCGGCGCCGCGCACGCCCGTACCGAGCCAGCGGGAGGCGGTGCCCGCGGGAACGAAGAAGCCCAGCCGGGCGTCGCCGAAATCGGCGAGCACCGGGCCGGGCTTCTCGATGAGCAGGCCGAGGACCTCGAGGGTGACCTGCCCCAGCTCCCCCGGCAGGATCAGCACGTCCCAGCGCCGCCCGGCGGGCAGCAGCGCCACCCCGAGGGGATTGCGCTCCCATTCCCACCGGCAGGCGTCGGGGTCCGGCGCCACCGATACCAGCCACTCCACTGCCGTCTTGGTTTCCGGGACGGTCATCGCCCGGCCTCCGATCACTCCGTGTCGAGGAAGGTCCTCACAGGGAGAGAGCGGGGCCGGGGGCGGGGATGACGCGGGTTGCGTGACCCCTTGGTGGTGAACCGGGTCACACGGTGATCGCGGTTGTGCGCCGGGCGCTCGACCGGATCATCGGGTGGTCCGGTCGGCTGATGATCCGGTGAACCGCCGGTCGGGCGATCCGACCGTCCGGCGATCCGAACGTCCGGTGATCCGACCGTCCGGTGATCAGCTGTCGAAACCGAGGCCGAACCGGTCCAGCGTCTTGAGCCACAGGTTCCGGTGCCCGCCCCGGACGTCGGAGCGCGCCAGGGACCACTTGGTCAGCGCGATCCCGGTCCAGGCGAACGGCTCGGGCGGGAACGGCAACGGCTTGCTGCGGACCATCTCCAGGCCGGTGCGCTCGCCGCGTACGCCGTCCAGCAGGTCCAGCATCACGTCCGCGCCGAAGCGCGTGGCGCCCACCCCGAGCCCGGTGAAGCCGGCGGCGTAGGCCACCTTGCCCGCGTGCGCAGTGCCGAAGAAGGCCGAGAACCGCGAGCAGGTGTCGATCGCCCCGCCCCACGCGTGGCTGAACCGCACGCCCTCCAGCTGCGGGAAGCAGGTGAAGAACTGCTCCGCGAGCTTGAGGTAGGTCTCGGGGCGGTGGTCGCGCTCCGGGTCCAGCTTGCCGCCGTAGGGGTAGATGGCGTCGTAGCCGCCCCACAGGATCCGGTGGTCGGCGGTGATCCGGAAGTAGTGGAACTGATTGGCGCTGTCGCCGAGCCCCTGCCGGTTCTTCCAGCCGACGGCGGCGAGCTGCTCGGGGCTGAGCGGCTCGGTCATCAGCGCGTAGTCGTAGACCGGCACGGTGAACGGGCGGATCCGCTTGACCAGGCTGGGGAAGATGTTGGTGCCGAGCGCCACCCGGCGCGCGAAGATCCGGCCGTAGGGGGTCCGGACGGCCATCCCGGCGCCGGAGGCGGCCAGGTCCAGGCCGCGCGTGTGCTCGTAGATCCGCACGCCGAGGCCCAGGCAGGCGCGCTTGAGGCCCCAGGCCAGCTTGGCCGGGTTCAGCATGGCCACGCCCTCGCGGTCCCAGAGGCCGGCGAGGAAGGTCGGGGAGTCGACCTCGGCGCGCAGCGCGTCGCGCTCCAGCCATTGTGAGCCGTCCGCGAGGCCGAGGCGCTGCGCCTCCTGGTGGAGCTCGCGCAGCTCCTCGACCTGGTGCGGTTCGGTGGCGACGTCGATCTCGCCGGTGCGCTCGAAGTCGCAGTCGATGGCGTAGCGGGCGACGGCGGCCTCGATCTCGTCGAGGTTGCGGGCTCCCATCTCCTCCAGCTTCGCCAGTTCGCCGGGCCAGCGGGCGAGGCCGTTGGCGAGTCCGTGGGTCAGGGAGGCGGCGCAGAATCCGCCGTTGCGGCCCGAGGCGGCCCAGCCCGCCTCGTGGCCTTCGATCAGGACGACGTCCCGGCCGGGGTCGCGCTCCTTGGCGATGAGCGCGGTCCACAGTCCGCTGTAGCCGCCGCCGATGACGAGCAGGTCGCAGCGCTCGTCGCCGGTGAGGGCGGGCTCGGGGGCGGGCTTGCCGGGGTCGTCCAGCCAGTACGAGACCGGCAGTGCTTCGGAGAGTGATCGTACAGCGGTGCGCATGGCGACTGGGGCCATGTCTTCCAACTCCCTACGGAATACGGTTACTTGGGTGGCGCGCTACTTGGGTTGCGCCTTTTTGCGGCGGTTGCCGATCGTCATGCCGGCGAGGACCACCAGCACCGCGATGACGAACATCGCCGTACCGATGACGTTGATCTGCACGGGCGTACCGCGCTGGGCCGAACCCCACACGAACATGGGGAAGGTGACGGTGTTGCCCGAGTTGAAGTTGGTGATGATGAAGTCGTCGAAGGAGAGCGCGAAGGAGAGCAGCGCGCCCGCCGCGATGCCGGGGGCCGCGATCGGCAGGGTGACCCGCAGGAAGGTCTGCACGGGTCCCGCGTAGAGGTCGCGGGCGGCTTCCTCCAGCCGCGGGTCCATCGACAGGACGCGGGCCTTGACGGCGGCGACGACGAAGCTGAGGCAGAACATGATGTGGGCGATCAGGATCGTCCAGAAGCCCAGCTGGATGCCCATGTTGAGGAAGAGGGCGAGCAGCGAGGCCGCCATCACGATCTCGGGCATGGCCATCGGCAGGAAGATCAGCGAGTTGACCGCGCCGCGCGCCCGGAAGCGGTAGCGGACCAGGGCGAAGGCGATCGCCGTGCCGAGGACGGTCGCGCCGAGGGTGGCCCACACCGCGATCTGGAGGGAGAGCGAGAGCGAGCCGCACAGGTCGGCGACCCCGCAGGGGTCCTTCCAGGCGTCGAGCGAGAACTCCTGCCAGGCGTAGTTGAACCGCCCGGTGGGGTTGTTGAAGGAGAAGACCGTGACGACGACGTTCGGCAGGATCATGTAGGCGAGCGTGCCGAGGCCCGCGAAGACGACCAGATTGCGCTGGAGCCGGGTGAAGAGAGCGCTCATCAGACCAGGTCCTCCGTCCCCGCTCGGCGGATGTAGATGGTGACCATGACCAGCACGATGGCCATGAGGATGAAGGACAGCGCGGCCGCGGTCGGATAGTCCAGGATCCGCAGGTACTGGGACTGGATGACGTTGCCGATCATCCGGGTGTCGGTGGAGCCGAGCAGTTCCGCGTTGACGTAGTCGCCGCTCGCCGGGATGAAGGTGAGCAGGGTGCCCGAGACCACACCGGGCATCGACAGCGGGAAGGTGACCTTGCGGAAGGTGGTGAAGGGGCGGGCGTACAGGTCCCCGGCCGCCTCGTGCAGGCGGGTGTCGATCCGCTCCAGCGAGGAGTAGAGCGGCAGGATCATGAAGGGGAGGAAGTTGTACGTCAGACCGCAGACCACGGCGAGCGGGGTGGCGAGCACCCGGTCGCCCTCGGTCATCCCGAGCCAGCTGGTGACGTCCAGGAACCCGATCTTGTTCAGGGCGCCGACCACCGGACCGCCGTCGGCCAGGATGGTCTTCCAGGCCAGGGTGCGGATCAGGAAGCTGGTGAAGAACGGCGCGATCACCAGGATGAGCAGCAGGTTGCGCCAGCGGCCCGCCCGGAAGGCGATCAGGTAGGCCAGCGGGTAGCCGAGCAGCAGGCACAGGGCGGTCGCGGTGCCCGCGTAGAGCAGCGAGCGCAGGAACTGCGGGTAGTACTCGGTGAAGGCGTCCCAGTAGGTCTGGAAGTGCCAGGTGACCTTGAAGCCCTCCTCCAGGGAACCGGTCTGCACCGAGGTGGAGGCCTGGTAGACCATCGGGAGGACGAAGAAGACGAGCAGCCACAGGATGCCGGGGAGCAGCAGCCAGTACGGGACGAGCCGCTTGCGCATCGAGGGCTTGTGGACCGGGGGTTCGGCGGCGGCGGCCCGGGGCGGGGCTTCGGTGGCGGTCATACCCCCTCCTCCACCGTGAGCGCGCCGGCGTCGATGTCCTGGTCGGCGTCGAGCCCGAAGGTGTGCTCGGGGTTCCAGTGCAGGATCACCTCGGCGCCGGGGGTCAGGCGCGCGTCCCGCTCGATGTTCTGGGCGTAGACCTCCAGCTCGGGGCAGACCGGGCTGTCGATGACGAACTGGGTGGAGACCCCGATGAAGGAGGAGTCGACGATCCGGCCGGGGACCTTGTTGCGGCCGGCCGCGATGGTGTGCTCCTCGTCCGCGTGGGCCAGGGAGATCTTCTCGGGACGCACTCCGACCAGCAGCTTTCCGCCGGTGCGGGGCGTGGTCGAACATCGCGGCGCGGGGAGCCTCAGCGTGCTGCCCGCCGAGCGGACGGTGATCTCGTCGGCGCCGCTCTCCAGGACCTCGGCCTCGATGAGGTTGGAGGTGCCGAGGAAGTTGGCGACGAAGGTCGTGCGCGGGTTCTCGTACAGCTCGGCGGGCGCGCCGAGCTGCTCGACCCGGCCGCCGTTCATCACGGCGACCGTGTCGGCCATGGTCATGGCCTCTTCCTGGTCGTGCGTGACGTGCACGAAGGTGATGCCCACCTCGGTCTGGATGCGCTTGAGCTCCAGCTGCATCTGGCGGCGCAGCTTGAGGTCGAGGGCGCCGAGCGGCTCGTCGAGGAGCAGCACCTGGGGGTGGTTGATCAGGGCGCGGGCGACGGCGACGCGCTGCTGCTGGCCGCCGGAGAGCTGGTGCGGCTTGCGCTGGGCGAACTGGCCGAGCTGGACCAGCTCGAGCATGTCGTCGACCTGCTTCTTCACGGACTTGATGCCGCGGCGGCGCAGCCCGAAGGCGATGTTCTCGCTGACGTCGAGGTGGGGGAAGAGCGCGTAGCTCTGGAAGACCGTGTTGACCGGGCGCTTGTACGGCGGGAGGTGCGTGACGGCGGTGTCCCCGAGGTGGACGGTGCCGGTCGAGGGCTCCTCCAGACCCGCGATCATGCGCAGGGTGGTGGTCTTCCCGCAGCCGGAGGCGCCGAGCAGGGCGAAGAAGGAGCCCTGGGGGATGGTGAGATCGAGCGGGTGCACGGCGGTGAAGGAGCCGTAGTGCTTGCTGATCCCGGTGAGGCGGACGTCGCCGCCCTCGGTCTTGTCAGTCATGGAGGGATCCCGGAGTTGGGTGCGGGCAAGGGGGCCGGAGGCGGGGTGGCTAGACGACAGGGCCTAGGCGCCGATGAGCTTGGTGAACTTCTCCTCGTACGCCGTCTCTTCCTCACTGGAGAGGGAGCGGAAGGCGTGGGACTTGGCGGTCATCGCCTTGTCCGGGACGATCAGGGTGTTGTCCGCGAGCGCGGGGTTGATCTTGGCGAGATCGTCCTTGACGCCTTCGACGGGGCAGACGTAGCTGATGTACGCGGCCAGCTGGGCGGCGACCGGCAGCTCGTAGTAGTAGTCCATGAGCTTCTCGGCGTTGGCCTTGTGCCGGGCGTGGGCCGGGACCAGCATGTTGTCGCTGGAGGTGATGTATCCGGCGGCGGGGATCGCGTACTTGATGTCGGGGTTGCCCGCCTGGAGCTGGATGATGTCGCCCGCCCAGGCGAGGCAGGCGGCGATGTCGCCCTTGTCGAGGTCCGCGGTGTAGTCGTTGCCGGTGAAGCGGCGGATCTGCTTGCTGTCCACGCCCTTCTGGAGCCGGCCGATGGCGCCGTCGAAGTCCGCGGTGGTGAAGTTCGCCGGGTCCTTGCCCTGGTCGAGGAGGGTCATGCCGACGCTGTCGCGCATCTCGGTGAGGAAGCCGACCCGGCCCTTGAGCGTGGGGTCGTCGAGGAGCTGGGTGACGGAGTCGACCTTCCTGCCCCCGGTGGCCTTGGCGTTGTAGGCGATGACGGTGGAGATGCCGGTCCACGGGTAGCTGTACGCGCGGCCCGGGTCCCAGTCGGGGCTGCGGAACTGCGGGGACAGGTTCGCGAAGGCGTGCGGGAGCAGCGCGGGGTCGAGCTTCTGCGCCCAGCCGAGCCGGATGATCCGGGCGGCGAGCCAGTCGGTGACGACGATCAGGTCGCGGCCGGTGTCCTGGCCGGCCGCGAGCTGGGGGCGGATCTTGCCGAAGAACTCGACGTTGTCGTTGATGTCCTCGGTGTACTTGACCTTGATGCCGGTGCGCTTGGTGAACTCGTCCAGCGTGGGCCGGGTCTTCTGGTCGTCACTGGTGTCCATGTACTCGGTCCAGTTGGAGAAGTTGATCTCCTTCTCCCGGTCCGAGTGGTCGTCCGAGGCCGCCTGCTCGCCCGTACCCGCCCGCTTGGCGGGCGGGATGCCGCAGGCGCTCAGCGCCGACAGACCACCGAGGGTGAGCGCTCCGACTCCGGAGGCGCGCAACAGCGAGCGGCGGGTCAGGGCGCCGCGGCCGCTGGTGAGACTGCGCCGCATCGCGGTGAGCTGCGCCGCCGAGAGGCGGTCGGGCTCGAACTGCTCCATGAGCTGTGCCCTTTCGGGAGGGGTGGGCCGCTGGTCAGGCAGCGATGGTTATCTGTCCCCGAAGATCGTGCGGTGCCAGTCCTTCTCGGCGACCGCTGTGATGTCGTACATGACGTGCTTGACCTGCGTGTACTCCTCGAAGGAGTAAGCGCTCATGTCCTTTCCGAAACCGCTCGCCTTGTAGCCTCCGTGGGGCATTTCGCTGATGATCGGAATGTGGTCGTTGACCCATACGCAGCCCGCCTTCAGCTCGCGGGTGGCCCGCCCGGCCCGGTAGACGTCGCGGCTCCAGGCGGAGGCCGCGAGGCCGTACGGGGTGTCGTTGGCCAGCGCGATGCCCTCGTCGTCGCCGTCGAAGGGCAGGACGACGAGCACGGGGCCGAAGATCTCGGACTGGACGACCTCGCTGTCCTGGGCCGCGCCGGAGATCAGCGTGGGGCGGTAGTACGCGCCGTCGGCGAGGTCGCCGCCCGGGATCTCGCCCCCGGTGACCACGGTGGCGTAGCCGCGGGCGCGCTCGACGAAACCGGCGACCCGGTCGCGCTGCGCGTGCGAGACCAGCGGGCCGAGGTCGGTGCAGGGGTCGAAGGGGTCACCGAGGCGGACGGTCTCCATCAGTTCGGCCACCCGGGCGACGAAGGCGTCGTGCAGCGGCCGCTGGACGTAGGCGCGGGTGGCGGCGGTGCAGTCCTGACCGGTGTTGATCAGGGAGGCGGCGACCGCGCCGTGGGCCGCGGCTTCCAGGTCGGCGTCGTCGAAGACCAGGAAGGGCGCCTTGCCGCCCAGCTCCAGGTGGAGCCGCTTGACGGTGGCGGTGGCGATCTCGGCAACCCGCTTGCCGACGCCGGTGGAACCGGTGAAGGAGGTCATCACCACGTCGGGGTGGCCCACGAGGTGCTCGCCCGCGGTCCGGCCCGCCCCGGTGACGATGTTGACGACGCCGTCGGGAATCCCGGCCAGCTGGGCCGCCTGGGCGAACATCAGCGAGGTCAGCGGGGTCAGCTCGGCCGGCTTCAGGACGATCGTGTTGCCCGCGGCGATCGCCGGGAGGATCTTCCAGGCCGCCATCTGGAGCGGATAGTTCCAGGGGGCGATGGAGCCGACCACGCCGATCGCCTCGCGGCGGACGGAGGAGGTGTGGTCGCCCGAGTACTCGGCCGCGGCCTGCCCCTGGAGGTGGCGGGCGGCGCCCGCGAAGAAGGCGGTGTTGTCGATGGTCCCCGGTACGTCGAATTCCGTGGACAGCTTGATCGGCTTGCCGCACTGCAGCGACTCCGCGTAGGCGAAGTCCGCGGCCTGTTCGGCCAGTACGGCGGCCAGCCGGTGCAGGGCGTCCGAGCGCTCGCCCGGGGTGGCCGCGGACCAGCCGGGGAAGGCCCGCTTGGCGGCGGCCACGGCGTCGTCGACGTCGGCCGTGCCCGCCAGTTCGTACGTGAGGACCTCTTGACCCGTGGCCGGGTCGACGACGGTGTGGGACGCGCCCGAGGTACCGGCTCTCAGCCGGCCGTCGATGTACTGCGCGCCGTCTGCGAATCGGTCTTTGACCTGGAAGCGGTTGCCCATCGCGGTCTCCGTAGCTACAGCTCGAATTGACTGCCGATCCTGGCAGAGGGGTTCCCCTCCGCCAAGTGATTCCGTTGTTGCCTTTTGATTACGCGACGGAATCGGTCGACCATGTGTCGAGGCGGACCGTAAATCCCGTACGAAGTGTCAGTGGCGGCTGCCAGACTCGCGTGCATGGAACGGATCAACGAACTGATCGAGCAGGTCAACAGGGGTGAACGAGTCAAGTATCTGCCGTTCTGGGGACACGCGCCCCGGCGCGACGGGACCCTCGGGCCGAGCTGTCTCAGCCAGTGGTGGCCCGCCCCCTTCACCGTGCGTGAAGTCGGCTACGCCACCGCCGAGCACTGGATGATGGCCGAGAAGGCACGCCTGTTCGGGGACGCGGACGCGGAGCGCGCGGCGCTGACGGCGAGCAGCCCCGCCGCGGCGAAGAAGGCCGGGCGGCTGGTGCGCGGCTTCGACGCGGACACGTGGGAGCGCGCGCGCTTCGGGATCGTGGTGGCGGGCAGCGTGGCCAAGTTCGCCTCCTCGCCCGAGCTGCGCGCGTACCTCCTGGGCACCGGGGACCGGGTGCTGGTGGAGGCTTCCCCGCTGGACCGGATCTGGGGGATCGGGCTGGCGGCCGACGACGCGGCGGCGCTGGACCCGGCGCGCTGGCGCGGCCTGAACCTGCTGGGCTTCGCACTGATGGAGGCCCGGGAGCTGCTGGCCGAGCAGGGCTGAGCGGGCCGGATTAAAGGCGTGGCGCGGGGGCCGGGCGCTCTCCTAGGCTCTGGACACAGGCGCTTCGCACCTCCCGGTGCGCGGGCCGCGGCTCCTTCTTCCACGAAAAACGCCGCTGCCCCTCTGATCTCGGGAGGCGCGCGTGGAGGATGCCCGGTGCGCAGGCGACGGTTCCTTCCGGATCATCGGGTCGCGGGTTCGAATCCCGCCCGGCCTCGGCCGGTAGCTCAGTCTGGTAGAGCAGACGACAAACACCGTCACCGACCTTGATCTCGGGCATCCCCCACGCGCGCCTCCCCCGGTCATCGGCCCGTTCCATGAATTCGGGGGGATTCACATGTCTCGTTTCAACCGGCGTACGCCCACGTCGGCGCCCGCCGCGCCGCGCTCGCCCGTACGCAGCACCGCGCCGGCCGTCACCGCCCGGGGCGGCCAGGGCCGGCTGCGCGACGCGCGCTCCGAACTCTTCCTGCTCGCCGTCGCCCACTTCGTGACGCAGCAGACCCACCACGAGGACGCCGCGGACCGGGACGACCGCTACACCGCGCTGGTGCGCCGGCTCGCGGTCGAGGACCCGCGCTGGACCGCCGGGCTGCTGGGCTGGCTGCGCGGGGACGCCCAGATGCGCACCGCCGCGCTGGTCGGCGCCGCGGAGTACGTCAAGGCCCGCCTCGACGCGCCGGACGCGGCGGCCTGCGCCGTGCAAGGACCGTCGAACCGGCAGGTCATCGACTCGGTGCTGCGGCGTCCCGACGAGCCCGGCGAACTGCTCGCGTACTGGACCGCGGTCCACGGCCGCGCTGTGCCCAAGCCCGTCAAGCGCGGCATCGCCGACGCGGTGCGCCGCCTCTACTCCGCCTCCTCGCTCCTGAAGTACGACGCCGCATCCGCCCGCCGGGGATACCGCTTCGGCGACGTCCTCAACCTCGTGCACGCCTCGCCCGACCCGGCCAAGGCCTGGCAGGGCGAGCTGTTCCGGTACGCCCTGGACCGCCGCCACCACCCGGAGGCGGCCGTACCGCCCGAGGGCGCCCGTACGCTGACCGCCCACCGGGCGCTCATGGAGCTGCCGGTCGCCGAGCGGCGGGCCGTGGTCACCGGGCCCGGCGGCGCGGAGCGGCTCGCGGCGGCGGCCATGACCTGGGAGGCGCTGGCCGGCTGGCTGCAGGGGCCGCTGGACGCGGCCGCCTGGGAGGCGGTCATCCCCTCCATGGGGCCGATGGCGCTGCTGCGGAACCTGCGCAACTTCGACGAGGCGGGCGTCTCGGACGAGGTCGCGGCGACGGTCGCGGAGCGGATCAGCGACCCGGAGGCCGTCGCCCGGTCGCGTCAGTTCCCCTTCCGCTACCTGGCCGCCTACCAGCACGCGCCGTCGCTGCGCTGGGCCTACCCGCTGGAGCGGGCGCTGGGGCACTCGCTGGCGTCCGTACCGGCGCTGCCCGGGCGGACGCTGGTCCTGGTCGACCGGTCGGGGTCCATGTGGACCTCGCTGTCGGACCGCTCGAAGCTGAACCG
Source organism: Streptomyces sp. NPDC002138 (assembly GCF_040296485.1). NCBI lineage: Bacteria > Bacillati > Actinomycetota > Actinomycetes > Kitasatosporales > Streptomycetaceae > Streptomyces > Streptomyces sp. NPDC002138. The sequence goes on from NZ_JBEOXE010000010.1 coordinate 73,367, forward strand.
GGCGGACGCGGCGGCGGTCTTCGGCTCGGCGCTCGCGCTGCGGGCGGCCGACGCGGACCTCGTCCAGTTCGGTACGGGCAGCGCGGCCGTCCCGTACGCCAAGGGCGAGTCGGTACTGAAGCTGCTGGACCGGTTCGGCGATCTCGGCGGCACGAACACCACCGAGGCGGTGCGCACGCACTACGCCGGGCACGACCGGGTGCTGATCGTCACCGACGAGCAGGCGGCCCACCACCACGCCGGCGACCCGACGGCGCAGGTACCGCCCCAGGTCCCGGTCTACACCTGGAACCTGGCCGGGCACCGGGTGGGCCACGGCCCCTCGGGCACCGCGGGCCGGCACGTCTTCGGCGGGCTCACCGACGCGGCGTTCCGCATGGTGTCCCTGCTGGAGGACGGGCGCGACGCGCGCTGGCCCTGGGAGGCGCGGGCCGCCTGACGGGATACGGCGAGAGGGCGGGGCCGGGGTGATCCCCGGCCCGCCCTCTCGCATGCCGTGGGGTGTGCGAGGCCTCAGGTCCCGAAGGGCGTCGAGACCGAGGACGGGGAGTGGTAGTCCGTGCCGTACCGGTCGCTGCCCCTCTTGTCCATGAAGTCGGTCAGGATCGCCGCGAACATGAGCCCGCCCAGCACGATCCCGACGATGCCGAGGATCATCCCGGCCAGCGCCATCCCGGAGTTGTTGGCCTCGCCGCGGGCGGCGCGCTGGCGGCCCAGGACGCCGAAGACCACGCCGAGGATGCCCAGGACGACGGCGAACACGCTGGTGATGCAGCCGACCACGGACAGGATGCCCAGGACCAGCGCGGTGACGCCGAAGCCGTTGCGCGGAGCGGCGTAACCGCCCGGGTAGCCGGGGTAGCCCGGGTACCCCGGATAGCCCCCCTGGTATCCGTACGCGCTCGGATCGGGCTGGCCCGGATAGCCGTACTGACCGGCCGCGGGCGGGGCGGGCTGCGCCGGATAGCCGTAGGCGGGCATCGACGGCCCGGCCCCCGGTATCGGTGCGGCCCCGGGTATCGGCTGCTGCGGCGCGCCGCCGAAGGACCCGCCCGCCGTGCCGAACGGCCGGCCCGTGTCGTCGGCGCCCGGCATGCCCATGATGGTCGGCTGGTCGTGGACACCCGACGTGCCGGGCGCGCCCGGTGCGGGCGCGCCCCCCGGCGCACCCTGCTGCTTGCCCAGCTCCACCGCGGGCCGCTCCGGCGGCGCCCACGGGTCGTTGGGCTCGGGGCTGTGTTCGGTCATGCGGCGCCCCCCTCTCGTACAGCCATGCTACGGGCTGCCGCCGACAGGCCCGGGGCTGCCTACGATGAACCCCAGACCTGCCCGCACGCGCGTCCCGACGGAGACTCCTCATGCCCGATCTGCACCCCTTCATCGCGGGGCTGCCCAAGGCCGAACTGCACGTCCACCACGTCGGTTCGGCCTCGCCGCGCATCGTGGCCGAACTGGCCGCCCGGCACCCCGACTCCAAGGTCCCCACCGACCCGGAGGCGCTCGCCGACTACTTCACCTTCACCGACTTCGCGCACTTCATCGAGGTGTACCTCTCGGTCGTCGACCTGGTCCGCACCCCGGACGACGTCCGGCACCTGACGTTCGAAGTCGCCCGCGACATGGCCCGGCAGAACATCCGGTACGCCGAACTGACCATCACCCCTTACTCCTCCACCCGCCGGGGCATCGAGGAGAAGGCCTTCATGGCGGCCATCGAGGACGCCCGCAAGGCCGCCGAGGCCGAGCTCGGGGTCATCCTGCGCTGGTGCTTCGACATCCCGGGCGAGGCCGGCCTGGAGGCCGCGGCCGAGACCGCGCGGCTCGCCGTGGACCTGCGCCCCGAGGGCCTGGTCTCCTTCGGCCTCGGCGGCCCCGAGATCGGCGTGCCGCGCCCGCAGTTCAAGCCGTACTTCGACCAGGCCCGCGCGGCCGGTCTGCACAGCGTGCCGCACGCGGGCGAGACCACCGGTCCGGAGACCATCTGGGACTCGATCCACGAGCTGGGCGCCGAGCGCATCGGCCACGGCACCAGCGCCACCCGGGACCCGGAGCTGCTCGCCTACCTCGCCGAGCACCGCATCGCGCTGGAGGTCTGCCCGACCTCCAACATCGCCACGCGCGCGGTGACCGACCTGGACGAACACCCGGTCAAGGAGATGGTCGCGGCGGGCGTGCTCGTCACCATCAACAGCGACGACCCGCCGATGTTCGGCTCCGACCTCAACAACGAGTACGCGGTGGCCGCGCGCCTGCTGGAGCTGGACGAGCGCGGCCTGGCCCAGCTCGCGAAGAACGCCGTCGAGGCGTCCTTCCTGGACCCGGCGGGCAAGGCGAAGCTGACGGCGGAGATCGACACGTACACCGCCGCGTGGCTGGCTCCCTGACAGGCTCCCGGGCACCCGCGGAGAATGGGGATCATGCGCACTCTGACTGCAGTCGGCCACCGCGGTGATCCCTATCGCGTCCGTGAGAACACCCTGCCCTCGCTCCGCTCCGCGTTCGCGCGCGGAGCGGACGCCGTCGAGATCGACGTGCGCCTGACCCGCGACGGGGTGCCGGTGCTGCTGCACGACGACACCCTCAAGCGGCTGTGGGGCCACGACGTGCGGCTCGACGCCATGACCGCGGCGCAGCTGCGGGAGCTGACGGAGGGCCGGGTGCCGACCCTGCGGGAGGCCCTGATGGCCACGGGCGCGGCACGCGTGATGATCGACCTGCCGGGCGCGAGCGCGGAGGCGGTACGGACGGTGGTGGGCCAGGTGCGCGAATGCGGGGCGCGCGAGCGTTCGTACTACTGCGCGGGCCCGAACACGATGCTGGCCGTCCGGGCCGCCGATCCGGGCGCGGAGATCGCGCTGACCTGGACCACGCTGAGCCCGCCGCGCCGGGTGCTCCTCGACGCGGTGGCGCCCGCCTGGCTCAACTACCGCTTCGGGCTGGTGGACCGGGGGCTGGTCGACGCGCTGCACGCGGACGGGCTGCTGGTGTCGGTGTGGACCCCGGACACCAAGCGGTCGATGCGCAAGGTGCTGGCGGCCGGCGTGGATTCGGTCACCACGAACCGCGTGGACGCGCTGGCGGCCGTGCGGGCCGAGCGGGCCGGGTCCGGCTCGTGATACGCGCCTGGGGGGAGCGGGTGCGGCGCGCCGACCCGCGGTGGCAGGACCTGGGGCTGACGCTGCTGGTGCAACTGGCCGTCACCATGCCCTTCGTGGTGCCCCGGTCGGCCGATGCGCCGCCCGCCGACTGGGCTTCGTACGCGATGACCACGCTCGGCGTGCTTCCGCTCGTCTGGCGGCGGCGGGCTCCGGTGACCGTGCTGGTCACGATCCTGGCGGTGGGCGGCGCGTACAAGCTGACGATCGACGGGCCCGGGCAACCGCTCCCGTACGCGGCGCTGATCGCCTTCTACACGGTCGCCCTGCTGTGCGCGGCCCGGGTCCGGCTGGCGGTGGGCGGGCTCACGGTCCTCGCGGTGGCCCTTTCGGTGGGCTGGAACACGGGGACCGCGCGCGAGCTGCTGTTCACCCTCTTCGTCTCCGGCGCGGCGTACGCGCTGGGGCGGCTGCAGCACACCCGGCAGGCCTACACGGCCGCGGTGGAGGACCGGGCGGAGCAGCTGGAGCGGGCGAACCGGATCGAGGCGGAGCAGGCGGCCGCCCGGGAACGGGCGCGGATAGCCCGGGAGATGCACGACATCCTCTCGCACGCGGTCAGCATCATGATCGTGCAGGCGGAGGCCGGCCCGGTGGCGGTCCGGCGGGCCCCCGAGCGGGCGGAGGCGGCCTTCGACGCCATCGCGGAGACCGGGCGGGACGCCATGGCCCAGCTGCGGACGATGCTCGGGGTGCTGCGGACGGACCACGCCTCGCCCCGGCGGCCGCCGCCGGGGATCGAGGAGCTGGCGGACCTGCTGGACCGGGTCCGGGGCAGCGGTCTGGAGGTGGCGTACGAGCGCACCGGCGCGGTGCGGGCGCTGCCCGCCGCGCTGGAGGCGACCGTGCACCGGGTGGTCCAGGAGGCGCTGACGAATGTGGTGAAGCACGCCGGGGCGTCGCGGGTGGCGGTCACGCTGGAGTACGGGCCCCACGCACTCGGGGTGACGGTGACGGACGACGGCCGGGGACCGGCCCGGGCGGTGCCCGCCGCGGCGGGCGGTGGGCAGGGGCGCGGTCCCGGTCACGGGCCTGGGGGGAACGGTCATGGACACGGCCTGATCGGTATCCGGGAGCGGGCGGCGGCCCACGGCGGAACGGCCCGGTCCGGTCCGGCGCCGGGCGGCCGCGGCTTCGAGCTGCGCGTCAGCCTTGTAACCTCGCCGCCGGAGGTGGGGAATTGACGATCCGTGTGGTGGTCGCGGACGACCAGGAGCTGGTGCGCAGCGGTTTCGCGATGATCCTGGACGTCCAGGAGGACATCGAAGTCGTCGCCGAGGTGGGTGACGGCGCGGCGGCGGTGGCGGCGGTGCGCGAGCTGGCGCCGGACGTGGCGCTGCTGGACATCCGGATGCCGGTGCTGGACGGGATCGAGGCGTGCCGGGAGATCTCGGCGCGGAGCGCCTGCCGGACGGTGATGCTGACGACGTTCGACGCCGACGAGTACCTGTACGAGGCGTTGCACGCGGGGGCCGGCGGGTTCCTGCTGAAGGACGTGCGGCGGGACGATCTGGTGCACGCGGTGCGGGTGGTGGCGGCGGGCGAGTCCCTGCTGGCGCCGTCGGTGGCGCGGCGGCTGATCGAGGAGTACACGGCGGCGACGGCGCACGGCCGGCTCGCCGGCGGGGCCGCGGGGGCAGGAGCGGCTGCGGGGGCCGCCGGGGCGGAGCGGCGGCTGGAGGGGCTGACGGCCCGGGAACGGGAGACGCTGCTGCACTTGGGGCGGGGGCTGTCGAACGCGGAGATCGCGGCGGCGCTGGTGGTGAGCGAGCACACGGTCAAGTCGCACGTGGGGAACGTGCTGGCGAAGCTGGGGCTGCGGGACCGGATCCAGGCGGTGATCTGCGCGTACGAGACGGGGCTGATCACGGCGGGGACGGTGGCTCCCTCGCAGGGTTCTCCCTCTGGAGAGGGAGAGTCGGGCGTGGCGACTCCCCCGCGCCGGTGAGTTGTCACACCGGTGAAGACCCCTCTCACTGGTGATCCACAACACCCCCTGTGAGCAGCACCATTGAGTCATCGGGGGCCGCGGTGGCCGCCGGAACACAGCAGCGGACTCGCAGGGGGAACCACCATGAACGCTCGTACGCGCACACTGATCGCCGCCACTCTGGTCCTGGGCATCGCCTCCGGTCCGGTCGTCGCCCACGCGGCTCCGGCTCCGGCGCGGAGCGCGGCTCCGGCCGGGGTCGCGCAGCCCACGGTCTCCACTCCGCCCAACGCGGCGGCGCTGGCGCAGGCGATCGCGGGGCTCGGCGCCGGGAACAAGGACGCGACCGCCGCGCTGGTGCGGGTGGGCGGTTCGAGCGGGAGCTGGCAGGGCGGTTCGGGCGTCGCGGATGTCCGCAGCGGCCGGGCGGCGGTCGTCGAGGGGCGGTTCCGGGTGGGATCGGTGACCAAGACCTTCACCTCGGCGGTGGTCCTCCAGCTGGCGGCCGAGGGCAAGGTGAGCCTGGACGAGCCGGTCCAGCGGTACCTGCCGGGCCTGCTGCCGGGCACGTTCAAGCCCGTGACGGTGCGCCAGTTGCTCAACTACACGAGTGGCATCCAGTCGGCCGACGGTCCGGGGGACGCCTTCTCCGACGCCTTCGCCCACCGGTTCGACATCAACGACCCGCACGCCATGATCGCCAACGCGGTCGCGAAGGGGCCTGCGTTCGACCCGGGGACCAAGCAGGACTACCTCAACATCGACTACACGATCCTGGGCGTGCTGATCGAGAAGCTGACCCACACCCCGTACGCACAGGCCGTCGAGGCGCGGATCATCAAGCCCCTGGGGCTGCGCGGCACCTCGTTCCCGGGGCCGGCCCGGGTCGGGATCCGAGGGCCGCACAACCACGGCTACCAGGCGGTGCCGCAGGCCGACGGGAGCCGTGAGCTGGTCGATGTGACCGAGTGGAACGCCTCCGGCGAGTTCGCCGCGGGCGACCTCATCTCGACCACGGCGGACCTGGAGCGCTTCACCGTGGCCCTGTTCAGCGGGCGGATCGTGCCGAAGGCGCAGCTGGAGGAGATGTTCACCGTGCCGAAGGTGAAGACGGTCGACGGTGCGGACGCGGACCTGAGCGCGGGCATGAAGCGCTTCGTGCTCCCCGACGGGGTGGTCGCCTGGGGCAAGACCGGTGGCCGGTACGGGTACAACACGGCGATCGGCGGCACCCGCGACCTCTCCCGCACCCTGGTCTATTCGGTCAACTCCACGGACGCGAAGGGCAAGGAGATGAATCCGATAGCCCTGGCGCTGGTGATGGCGGCCTTCAAGAAGTAGCGGCGGCCGCCCCCGCCGGTGCGCCGGTCATCGCCTCCAGCCGCTTGATCATGCGGCGCAGCACCAGCAGGGGGATCACCCCGAAGACGCCGAACGACATGTCGATGACGCTCCACCAGATCGGGATGCCGCGGATCGGGCCGCAGATCAGGGCCAGCGGGATGATTCCGGCGCAGGCGATCATGCCCGCTTCGACGATCCAGATGTTGCGGACCGGGTCGCGGTGGACCCCGTAGAAGAACACCGCGATCACCAGGTGGGCGAAGGCGAGCCAGTCGGTTCCGTAGAGGAGGAAGGGGTAGTCCGCGTCGGCCCGCTCCAGGCCCTCGCCGACCCGCCGCAGCCACTCGTGGGAGACCAGGGAGTTGGCCCAGTGGAGCTCACTGACCAGGGGGAAGGCGGTGAGCCCGCTGAGGACGAGGCAGACGATGAACAGGGCCAGCCAGGCTCTGATCCGACGCAGGAGCACGCTGCTTTCGATCATGGATCGAAGCGTACGCCGAATTCTGAACGCGTTCAGCAAAAATCCCTGAACATGTTCAGTTCTGTGGCCGGACCGTGACTGTGACCGTGACTGTCATCGTGCCCGTGACCGCGCCCCGCGGCGCTCAGAGACCGACGATGGCGTTCCAGCGCTTCGCGAAGGACCGCCGCTCCGCCGTCGCGATGTCCCGGGCCACGACGAGCCGCTTGCGCATCTCGTCGTCGGGGAAGATCAGCGGGTTCTCCGCCAGTTCGGCGGTGTCCTTGTCGCCGGACGCGGCCATCACCTCGCGGGCCGCGGGGACCGGGCAGACGTAGTTGACGGAGGCGGCCAGTTCGGCGGCGATCTCGGGCTGGTAGTAGTGGTCGACGAGGGCCTCGGCGCTGGCCTTGTGGCGGGCGAGGTTGGGGATCATCAGGCTCTCCGCCCACAGCTCGGCACCCTCCTCCGGCACCACGAACGCGATGTCGGGGTTGTCGGCCTGGAGCTGGATGGCGTCGCCCGAGTAGGCCTGGCAGGCGAGCACATCGCCCTTGCTGAGGTCCGACGTGTAGTCGTTGCCGGTGAAGCGGCGGATGTGCTTCTTGCGGACCATCTCCTCCACCTGGTCGCACATGCGGTGGAAGTCCGGCTCGGTCCACCGCGTGACGTCCACGCCGTTGCCCTGCATCAGCAGGGAGAAGGACTCGTCCAGCCCGGAGAAGAGCGTCACCTTGCCCGCCAGGTCGGGGTGCCACAGATCCTTGGTGGACTTGATCTCCCGGCCCAGCGCCTTGCGGTTGTAGGCGATGCCGGTGATCCCGCACTGCCAGGGAACCGTGTGCAGGCGGCCCTGATCGAAGGCCGGGGAGCGCAGCTGCGGGTCGAGGTACTTCGCCACGTTCGGCTGCGCCGCGCGGTTCATGGTCTGGGCCCAGCCCAGCCGCACGAACCGTGCCGCCATCCAGTCGCTGACCACGATCAGGTCGCGGCCGGTCTCCTGGTGGTTCATCAGGGCCGGGCTGACCTTGCCGAAGAACTCGTCGTTGTCGTTGATCTCCTCGGTGTACTTCACCTCGATCCCGGTCCGCTTCGAGAACGCGTCCAGCGTCGGGCGCCGGGTCTCGTCCTCCTCGTCGGTGTCGATGTAGAGCGGCCAGTTGGCGAAGGCCAGGCTCCGGTCCTCAGCGGACCGGTCCGTGCCTTCCCGTCGGCCCTCCGGGACATAAGCGGCGGGCACACCACAGCCGACGAGGCCGGCCAGCAGGCCCGCGGCACCGAGGCCGCGCAGCGCCGCGCGGCGGGAGAGAGCGAGTTCAGGCATGCGCACAGACTGGGCGAACGGCGAAGGGGCGGGCAATAGACATGTTGTCTACTGCCCACCCCCTGAGCGAACGGCGGTGATCGATGCGCCGCCGCGGGATCAGCCGTCGAGCGACGTCATCACGTGCTTGATCCGGGTGTAGTCCTCGAAGCCGTAGGCGGAGAGGTCCTTGCCGTAGCCGGACTTCTTGTAGCCGCCGTGGGGCATCTCGGCGACCAGCGGGATGTGGGTGTTGATCCACACGCAGCCGAAGTCCAGGTTCTTGGACATGCGCATCGCGCGGCCGTGGTTCTTGGTCCACACCGAGGAGGCGAGGGCGAACTCGACGCCGTTCGCGTAGTCCAGGGCCTGCGCCTCGTCCGTGAAGGACTGGACGGTGATGACCGGGCCGAAGACCTCGTTCTGGATGATCTCGTCGTCCTGCTGAAGGCCCGAGACCACGGTCGGGGCGTAGAAGTAGCCCTTCTCGCCGACCTGGTGGCCGCCCGCCTCGACCTTGGCGTGCGCGGGGAGGCGCTCGATGAAGCCCGCGACCTGCTTCAGCTGGTTCGGGTTGTTCAGCGGGCCGTAGAGCACGTCCTCGTCGTCCGGCTGGCCGGTCTTGGTGTCGGCCGCGTTCTTGGCGAGCGCCGCGACGAACTCGTCGTGGATCGACTCGTGGACGAGGACGCGGGTGGCCGCGGTGCAGTCCTGGCCCGCGTTGAAGAAGCCCGCGACCGCGATGTCCTCGGCGGCCTTGGCGATGTCGGCGTCCTCGAAGACGACGACCGGAGCCTTGCCGCCCAGCTCCAGGTGTACGCGCTTGACGTCCTTGGCCGCGCTCTCCGCGACCTGCATGCCCGCGCGCACCGAGCCGGTGATGGAGGCCATCGCCGGGGTGCTGTGCTCGACCATCGCCCTGCCGGTCTCGCGGTCGCCGCACACGACGTTGAAGACGCCCTTGGGCAGGATCGAGTCGATGATCTCGGCCATCAGGATCGTCGAGGCCGGGGTGGTGTCCGAGGGCTTGAGGACCACGGTGTTGCCCGCGGCGATGGCCGGGGCGAACTTCCACACGGCCATCATCATCGGGTAGTTCCACGGCGCGACCTGGGCGCAGACGCCGACCGGCTCGCGGCGCACGATGGAGGTCATGCCCTCCATGTACTCGCCGGCCGAGCGGCCCTCGAGCAGACGGGCGGCGCCGGCGAAGAAGCGGATCTGGTCCACCATCGGCGGCAGCTCCTCGCTGGCCGTGAGGCCCAGCGGCTTGCCGGTGTTCTCGGACTCGGTGGCCACCAGCTCCTCCGCGCGCGCCTCGAAGGCGTCCGCGATCTTGAGGAGGGCCTTCTGGCGCTCGGCGGGGGTGGTGTCGCGCCAGCCCGGGAAGGCGGCCGCGGCGGCTGCCATGGCGGCGTCGACGTCGTCCTGCCCGGACAGCGGGGCGGTGGCGTACACCTCGCCCGTGGCGGGGTTGACGACCTCGGTGGTCCGCCCGTCGGCGGCGTCCTTGAACTCCCCGCCGATGTAGTTGCGCAGACGACGCAGTTCGCTGGTCACTACGGCCACTCTCCTGATCACATGTCCAATGGTTGAGACAAAACCCCAGCCTAGCTCCTCGGGAGACGCTTTCGACAGAGCCAGCGGCCACGAACTGCGAAATCCGCGTAATCCGAGACCTCTAACAACGAATTACATCGGTTACCGCTTGCGGAACAGACGACTCCTCGTGCACAGTGAGGTCGTGGTCAGTCGAAGCGCAGATTCCAGGAACAGACAACCGTCCCCTTCGGTCGATGCTGTGTCCCTGGCGATCATCGAGCAACTGCAGGAGGACGGACGCCGTCCCTACGCAGCGATCGGCAAGGCCGTCGGCCTGTCCGAAGCCGCTGTGCGCCAGCGCGTACAGAAGCTGCTCGACCAGGGCGTCATGCAGATCGTGGCCGTCACCGACCCCCTCACCGTGGGTCTGCGACGTCAGGCGATGGTCGGCATCAATGTCGAGGGGGACCTCGATCCGGTGGCCGACGCGCTGACAGCGATGGCCGAGTGCGAGTACGTGGTGATGACCGCGGGCTCCTTCGATCTGATGGTGGAGATCGTCTGCGAGGACGACGACCACCTGCTCGACACGATCAACAAGAAGATCCGCGCGCTCCCCGGCGTGCGATCCACCGAAAGCTTCGTTTACCTGAAGCTGAAGAAGCAGACCTACATGTGGGGAACCCGATAACCGTGAGCCAGGACCTCTCCAAGACCGCGTACGACCACCTGTGGATGCACTTCACCCGCATGTCGTCCTACGAGAACGCGCCCGTCCCCACCATCGTCCGGGGCGAGGGCACCTACATCTGGGACGACAAGGGCAAGCGCTACCTGGACGGTCTCGCCGGACTGTTCGTGGTCAACGCCGGTCACGGCCGCAAGGAACTGGCCGAGGTCGCCTACAAGCAGGCCCAGGAACTCGCGTTCTTCCCCATCTGGTCGTACGCGCACCCCAAGGCCGTCGAGCTGGCCGAGCGCCTCGCCCACTACGCCCCCGGCGACCTGAACAAGGTCTTCTTCACCACGGGTGGCGGCGAGGCCGTCGAGACCGCCTGGAAGCTCGCCAAGCAGTACTTCAAGCTGCAGGGCAAGCACACCAAGTACAAGGTCATCTCGCGTGCGGTGGCCTATCACGGCACCCCGCAGGGCGCCCTGTCCATCACCGGTCTGCCGGCCCTCAAGGCCCCCTTCGAGCCGCTGGTCCCCGGCGCGCACAAGGTGGTCAACACCAACATCTACCGCGCCCCGATCCACGGCGACGACCCGGAGGCCTACGGCCGCTGGTGCGCCGACCAGATCGAGCAGGAGATCCTGTTCGAGGGCGCGGACACCGTCGCCGCCGTCTTCCTCGAGCCGGTACAGAACGCCGGTGGCTGCTTCCCGCCGCCGCCCGGCTACTTCCAGCGCGTCCGCGAGATCTGCGACCAGTACGACGTGCTGCTCGTCTCCGACGAGACGATCTGCGCCTTCGGCCGTCTCGGCACGATGTTCGCCTGTGACAAGTTCGACTACATCCCGGACATGATCACCTGCGCCAAGGGCATGACCTCGGGCTACTCCCCGATCGGTGCCTGCATCATCTCGGACAAGCTCGCCGAGCCGTTCTACAAGGGTGACAACACCTTCCTGCACGGCTACACCTTCGGTGGCCACCCGGTCTCCTCGGCGGTGGCCCTGGCCAACCTCGACATCTTCGACAAGGAGGGCCTCAACCAGCACGTGCTGGACCACGAGGACGCCTTCTTCTCGACCCTGAAGAAGCTGCACGACCTGCCGATCGTCGGTGACGTCCGCGGCAACGGCTTCTTCTACGGCATCGAGCTGGTCAAGGACAAGAACACCAAGGAGTCCTTCACGGACGAGGAGACGGAGCGCGTGCTCTACGGCTTCCTCTCCAAGGCGCTCTTCGAGAACGGCCTGTACTGCCGTGCCGACGACCGCGGCGACCCGGTCATCCAGCTGGCCCCGCCGCTGATCGCCGACCAGGGCACCTTCGACGAGATCGAGGGCATCCTGCGCTCGGTCCTCACCGAGGCGTGGACCAAGCTCTAGACCGGTTCCCGGCTCCGCCGGTCCCCACGGCCCGGATCCTCCGTTCGAGTGAGAACGGAAGGTCCGGGCCGTGTGCTGTAGCCGACCAAGTCGTTCGTCTCTTTACATCTCATTGCGGTGCCAGTGACCAAGCGGGCTCCGCTTCGTTCCCCCGGACGGAGGTGTACGCCATGGTTGCTCCACCGGACAACGACGTGCTCTGGGCACGCTCCCTGCACTACTCCCACAGCGGTTCGCCCGGCCTCATCGGTGTCTCGGTCGGCGTCCGCCAGGGCGAGATCGTCGCCGTCACGGGACCCCGCGGCAGCGGCAAGACCACCCTGCTGCGCTGCCTGGCCGGGCGGCTCGTGCCCGAACAGGGCGAGGTCTGGTTCGACGGCGTTCCCGTGCACACCATGGGAGCGCTGGCCCGGGAACGGCTGCGCCGCGACCGGTTCGGCTGGATCGGCCCCGAGCCCGGGCTGCTGCCCGAGCTGAAGGTGTGGGAGAACGCGGCGCTGCCGCTGCTCCTCTCGGGCGCCTCGCACCGTGCCGCCAAGCACGCCGCCTGCGAATGGCTGGACCGGCTCGACATCGGCGCCTTCGCCCGCAAGCGTCCCGCCGCCCTGACCCGCGCCGAGTCGCAGCGGGTCGCGCTGGCGCGGGCCCTCGTCGGCGAGCCCTCCGTGATCTTCGCGGACGAGCCGACGGCCCCGCTGCACCGCGCCGAGCAGGCCACCCTCCTGCGTACCCTCACCACCGCCGCCCGCTCGCACGAGATCACCGTGCTGCTGGCCACCCACGACGAGCGGACCGCCGGGGCCGCCGACCGCCGGGTGGCCCTCCTCGACGGGCGTCCGGCCCCGGGCACCTCCGCCGACGGAGCCATGGACCCCGACGCGGACACGGACACCGGAGCCGGCGCCGACACGGGTACGGACTCGGGCACGGACCCCGGCGCGGCGGACCCCGGGCTGCCGACCGAGGCGGAAGGCCAGGGCGCGTGCTCGCTCTCCGCCTGACCCGGGGCTCCCGGCCGCTCGTCCAGTTCCGCCGCCTGCTGGTCGCGGCCGCCTCCGCCGGGACCGGGTTCCTGCTGCTGTACGTGCTGGCCGGGGCGCTCGCCGGGCCTGCCGGATCGTTCCCCCGGCTGCTGTGGACCCTCGTACCGCTCGCCACGACCGTGCACTTCGCCGTCGCGGTGGCCCGTACGGACCCCGCGACCCGGCCCCGCGAGGGGATGGACGCGGCCGGGCTGGGGCCCGTACGGCGCGGGCTCGTCGCGGCGATCTCCACCGCCATCGCCTGCGCCCTGGGCAGCGCGCTCGCGCTGGCCGTCTTCCTGCACCTGCGCGGGGAGGTCTCCGGCCTGCCCTTCGACGGCGCCGGGGCCTCGCTGCTGCACGCGGACCAGCCGGTCCCGGTCGCCGCGGCGCTGACCCTGCTCGCGCTGGTGCCGCTCATCGCCTCGGCGTCGGCCGCCCTCGCCCTGCGGCCCGGGGCCCGGGGGCCCCGTACCCCGCAGGCCGAGCTGCCGTGGGGCATCTCACTCACCGCCTGCGGACTGGCCGTCGAGGCCTACGCGGGCCCCGGCGGGCCCGGGATGCTCACGGGCTGGGCGCTGACCGCGGTCGGGCTGTCCCTGGCCGGGCCTGGCCTGGCCTACGCCTGCGGAGCCCTCGTCCAGGCGGTGCGCCCCGGAGCGCTGCGGCTCCTCGCCGGGCGGACCCTCCAGGAGGAGGCGCCCCGGGTCGGCCGTCCCCTCGGCGTGCTGTGCGCGGTGGCGGCGGGCGCCCTGACCGCCCTGGCCCTGCGCGGGAGCGGCGGGCTGCACGTGCCGCTGGGGCCGCTGACCGGGCCGACGGCCGCGCTGGTCGGCGCCTGCGCGGCCGCGACCCTGCTGACCACGGCCGTCGAGATCCGCCAGGCCCGGGCGGGGGCCCGCGAGACCCTGCGCGGCCTGGGCGGGGCGGCCGGCGTCCTGCGCGGCGCCGTGGTCCTGCGGGCCGTCGCGCTCCTCGCCGTCTGCGCCCCGCTCAGCTGGGGTGTGGCGCAGCTGACGGTGCTGGCTTTGACCCGCTGACCGGTACAGCCCTTAGGGTGGGCGAAATGGCTTACCCGGACATCGAGATCGAGACCCTCGCCGAATTCGACCAGGTCGTCGCCCGCGGCGACCTGAGCGGCTACCGCATCCAGTCGGTCAATCTGCTGGAACGGACCCTGGCCCTGCTGTCGGCCGACACCTCGGCGGCCGTCTTCCTCGGCTGCCCCATGGAGCCGGACGCGGCCGCGAAGGTGCGCGCCGACGGAGCCCTGGTCTTCCCCCCGGTGCCCGACCTGCCGTTCAACCCGTACCGGGGGCTGCTCTACACCCCGGAGGAGCTGTTCGCCTCGCTCCCTTCCGGATACGAGGCCACCCCGGACGCCGAGGCGTACTCCTGGTTCCAGGAGACGAAGGCCGACGGCGACGTCTTCTCCTCCATGCTGCGGTCCATCCACGACGACGCCATCTCGGACGCGCTGGACGAGCACCTGAGGGGCGCGCGCGTGGTGGGCGTCATGGGCGGCCACGCCATGGCCCGCGGCGGCGCGGACTACGCGGGCGCGGCGCGCCTCGGCCGCGCTCTGGCGCGGACCGGTCTGACCGTGGCCACCGGTGGCGGCCCGGGCGCGATGGAGGCGGCCAACCTCGGCGCGTACCTGGCTCCGGCGGCCGACGACGCCCTCGCGGAGGCCCTGGACATGCTGGCCAAGGCTCCGTCCTTCGTCCCCTCGGTGTCCGACTGGGCGCGGGCGGCCTTCGCCGTGCGGGAACGCTGGCCCGGCGGCGGCGACTCGGTGGGCATTCCGACCTGGTTCTACGGTCACGAGCCGCCGAACCCCTTCGCCGGTCACATCGCGAAGTACTTCGCGAACGCCGTCCGCGAGGACGGCCTGCTGGCCCGGTCCAACGCGGGCGTGGTGTTCCTGCCGGGCGCGGCCGGCACGGTCCAGGAGATCTTCGACGCCGCCACCCCGAACTACTACGGGTCCCACGGCGAGCCCGCCCCGATGGTCCTGGTCGACCGCGCGCACTGGACCGAGCGGCTGCCGGCGTGGCCGCTGCTGCAGGCCCTGGCCGCGGGCCGTCCGATGGAGGCCCGGATCGCGCTGGTCGACTCCGTCGACGAGGTTCCCGCGGTGCTCGCGTCATTCGGTGAGCCGTACGAGGCAACTCCAGGGGCCGTTCCGTCGTCTGGCATAGGTAATAGGTAAGCAAAAACCTGCCAGACGTGAACGGAGCCCTCTGTGCTCATAGGCCTGTTGACCGCTGTCGCGGCGTCCATCTGTTACGGCACGGGATCCGTCCTGCAAGCCGTGGGATCCCGCAAGGCGGCCCGGAGTTCCGCTGCCGGCGCGGGGGTCACCCAGCACGGCGGCCCGAACCTCGCCTCCACCGCGAAGGCCGCGATGACCTGGGAGTTCATCGTCGGCACGATCCTGGACTTCCTGGGCTTCGGGCTCGGCGCGCTGGCCGCGAGGCTGCTGCCGCTGTTCCTGTCCCAGACGGTCATCAGCGCCAACCTGGTGATCACCGCCGTGCTGAGCGTCAAGATGCTCGGCATCCGGCTGACCCGCAAGGAGTGGACCTCGATCGGTGTCGTCTGCGGCGCGCTGGTGCTGCTGGCGACCGCCGCGGGGCACGAGGGCGGGCACTACGCCCCGGCGGCGACGCACTGGTGGCTGCTGGCGGTGACCGCGCTGATCATCGTCGGCGGGACGGTGGCCGTACGGTTCCTCGGCGGGCGGGCCGCGATCCTGGCGGGTCTGCTGTCGGGGCTCGCCTTCGGCGCGATGGGGGTGGGCGTACGGATCCTCGACGGCGTCGGGCCCTTCGCGCTGGACGCGCTGCTGGCCGACCCGGCGCTGTACGCGATCCTCCTCGCCGGCACCGGGGGCATGTACCTGCACACGGTCGCCCTGCAGATCGGCTCCGTGAACGGGGCGACGGCGGCGCTGGTCGTCGGCGAGACCGTGCTGCCGGGGGCGATCGGTGTCCTGTGGCTCGGGGACGCGTCCCGTCCCGGGCTGGCGTGGCTGGCCGTCCTGGGCTTCGCCCTGGCGGTGGCGGGTGCGGTGGCCGTGGCCTGGTACGGAAACCACGACACCCCGGCCCCGGAAACCGCCGCCACCCCGGTCCCGGTCCCCTGACCCCCGGCCCGGGCGGGCCCCCCACCCGCCCGGCCCCACCCCGCTCCGCCGTACCCCGCCTCCGGCGAGCCCTCAATCGCCGGGCAGGCTGAATCTGGCACCTGGCCGCCTGCCGACTCAATCACCACCCTGCCCGACGTCGCCTCCGGCGAGCCCTCAAACGCCGGGCGGGCTGAATCTGGCACCTGGCCGCTGGCAGGCTCAATCGCCACGCAAGCTGACGTCGCCTCCGGCGGGCCCTCAAACGCCGGGCAGGCTGATTGAGGCCCGGGCCCACCCCAGCACTCTGCCAACCCGGGCAACCCAATCCAGCCCCGCCGGCGTTTGAGGCGCCCCCGGAGGGCACACCCAGCCGCAGGCCACCGCCCCAGGCCCGCACACCCCACCCCCGCTACCGCCCCAGGCACACCACGCACCAGCACGCTGCCAACCCGGGCAACCCAATCCAGCCCCGCCGGCGTTTGAGGCGCCCCCGGAGGGCAGGCCCAGCCGCAGGCGACCAGCCCAGGCCAGCCACACCCCCGCCCCGCTGCCGAGCCGGGCGGCGCCCCACCCCGGCCCCGCCGGCCCCGCCGGCGATTGAGGCGCGCCCGGGCGCGGGCCGGGGGCGGGCGAGGCGGCTACTCCGGCGGGAGGACCACCACCTCGGACGGGGTGAAGGTGACCGCCACGCGGTCGCCCCGCGCCGGGGCCCCCGCCAGCGCGCACTCGGCCTCCAGCACCGGCCCCGCCACCCCCCGCAGCAGCAGGGCCACATGCGTCCCCCGAAAGGTCCGGCCCTCCACCACGC
The DNA here is from genome assembly GCF_040296485.1 of Streptomyces sp. NPDC002138. NCBI lineage: Bacteria > Bacillati > Actinomycetota > Actinomycetes > Kitasatosporales > Streptomycetaceae > Streptomyces > Streptomyces sp. NPDC002138. The sequence goes on from NZ_JBEOXE010000010.1 coordinate 90,116, forward strand.
ACGGCAGCCCCACACCCCCCGGCACCACACTCCCCGGCACCACACCCGCCGGCCGGACCAGCACCCGGCAAGGCCCCTCCGGCGACCCGGCCGGAACCGGGATCCTGCCCCACACGGTGTCGGCCACGCCCCCCGACACCACCGCCGAGACGACGTTCTCGAAGCCGAGGAATCGCGCCACGAACTCCGACGCCGGCCGCTGCCAGACCTCCAGCGGCGTCCCGGCCTGCGCGATGCGCCCGTCCCGCATGACGACCACCCGGTCGGCCAGCGCGAAGGCCTCCCCCTGGTCGTGGGTCACGGCCAGCACGGTCGTACCGAGCCGCGAGAACAGTCCCCGCAGCTCGACGACCAGCCGCTCCCGCAGCCCCCGGTCCAGCTGCCCGAGCGGCTCGTCGAGCATCAGCAGCCGCGGCGAGGGCGCCAGCGCCCGGGCCAGCGCCACCCGCTGCTGCTCACCGCCGGACAGGGAGGCCACGGCCCGGCGCTGCGCACCCGGGAGCCCGACCAGCTCCAGCAGCTCGGCCACCCGGGCCTCGTACGACGACCGCGCCGCACCCCGCATCCGCAGCCCGAAGGCCACGTTCCCGCCGACGTCCCGGTGCGGGAAGAGCTGGTGGTCCTGGAACATCAGGCCCACCCCGCGCCGGTGCACCGGCACCCCGCCCTGATCCTCGCCACCGAGCAGCACCCGCCCGGCGGCGGTCGCCTGGAGCCCGGCGACCACCCGCAGCAGCGTGGACTTGCCGCTCCCGCTGGGCCCCAGCACACACACGGTCTCGTGCTCGGCGACCGCCAGGTCCACCGCGTCCACGACCGCCCGCTCGCCGAAGCGCACCGAGACTCCGCTCAGTTCCAGCAGGGTCATCAGAACTCTCCGGAGGTCTTGTCGGGGCGCAGTCGCTCCAGCACCAGCAGGGACACCGCGCACACCAGCATCAGGATCGTGCTCAGGGCCATCGCCTGCCCGTAGTTCATCTCGCCCGCGCGCCCCAGCAGCCGCGCCACGGCCACGGGCAGCGTCGGGTGGTCGGGGCGGGCGATGAAGACGGTCGCCCCGAACTCGCCGAGCGAGACCGCGAAGGCGAATCCGGCCGCGATCAGCAGCGCCCGCCGCACCAGCGGCAGGTCCACCTCCCGCCAGGCCCGCAGCGGCGACGCCCCGAGCACGGCCGCGGCCTCGCGCAGCCGCCCGTCCACCGCGCGCAGGACCGGCAGCATGGTGCGTACGACGAAGGGGACGCCGACCAGTGCCTGGGCCAGCGGCACCAGGATCCACGACGTCCGCAGATCGAGCGGCGGCTCGTCCAGGGTGATCAGGAAGCCGAAACCGACGGTCACGGCGGACACGCCCAGCGGAAGCATCAGCAGCGCGTCGAACCCGCGCACGAAGCGGCCCCCGCGCCGGGTGAGCGCCGCGGCCGCGAGCCCCCCGATGACCAGGGCGATGGCGGTGGCGGCGACGGCGTACTGGAGCGAGTTCCAGATCGCCTCCAGCGGCGGCACCAGGAAGGTTCCGCCCCCGGCGCCCACGTCCTGCAGGGCCCGGTAGAAGCCGAGCCCGTACCCGCCGGGCGCGTCGAAGGACCGTTCCACCAGCACCGCGAGCGGCGCCGCGATCAGCAGGGCCACCGTCAGGAGCACCGAGCCGAGCAGCATCCGCTGCCCCGCGCCGCGCGGCCGCTGCGCGGTCCGCGCGGGATCGACGAGCCGCAGGGCCGTCTCCCGCTTGCGCACGGTCCAGGCGTGGACGGCGAGGACCGCGCCGACGGCCACGAACTGCACCATGGTCAGGACGGCGGCGGTCGGCAGGTCCAGGAGCTGCGCCGTCTGGCGGTAGACCTCCACTTCCAGGGTGGAGTACGCCGGTCCGCCGAGGATCTGCACGACGCCGAAGGAGGTGAAGGTGAACAGGAACACCATCAGGGCGGCCGCGGCGACGGCCGGGCCCAGCGCGGGCAGGGTCACCCGGCGCCAGGCGGCGAACCGTCCCGCGCCGAGCACCCGGGCGGCCTCTTCCTGGCGCGGATCGAGCTGCGCCCACAGGCCGCCGACCGTGCGGATCACCACGGCGTAGTTGAAGAAGACGTGGGCGAGCAGGATGGCCCAGACGGTGGTGTCCAGCCGTACGCCCCACAGCTCGTCCAGCATTCCGCCGCGGCCGACCAGGGCCAGGAAGGCGGTGCCGACGACCACCGTGGGCAGCACGAACGGAACGGTGACGACCGCCCGCAGCAGCTGCTTGCCGGGGAACTCGAAGCGCGCGAAGACGTACGCGCCGGGCAGCGCGATCAGCAGGGTCAGCGCGGTGGAGGCCAGCGCCTGCCAGGTGGTGAACCACAGGACGTCGCCGATGTCGGGCCGGGCGAGCACCTCGCCGATCCGGCCGAACTGCCAGCCGTCGTCGTTCTTGAGCCCGCGGCCGACGATCGCGGCGACCGGATAGGCGAAGAAGAGGGCGAAGAAGACGAGGGGTACCGCCATCAGGGCGAGCCGCACCGCGACCCCCCGGCGCCCCCCGCCGGGGCCCGGCGCCGCGCCCCCCGACGCCGCGCCGGACCCCGCCTCGGCGCTTACTTCACGACGAGCGAGGACCATGCCTTGACCCACTGCTCACGGTTCTTCGCGATGGCGTCGGGAGCGACCGTCTCCGGCTTCTCGATCACCACACCGTGCTTCGTGAAGATCTCGGGCAGCTTCGCGTCCTTGACCACCGGGTTCACGAACATCTGGAGGGGCATGTCCTCCTGGAACTTCTTGCTCACCAGGAAGTCGAGCAGGGCCTTGCCGCCCTCCTCGTTCTTCGCGCCCTTGAGCAGGCCCGCGAATTCGACCTGGCGGAAGCAGGTGCCGGTGGCGACACCCGTGGGCGCCTCGGCCGGCTGCGGCTCGCCGTACAGCACCTCGACCGGCGGGCTGGAGGCGTAGGAGACGACGAGCGGGCGGTCGCCCTTGGCCTTCTTGCCGCCCGCGGAGCCGGAGAACCGCTCGTTGTAGGCCTGCTCCCAGCCGTCGACGACCTCGACGCCGTTGGCCTTGAGCTTGGTCCAGTAGTCCTTCCAGCCGCCGTCGCCGTACTTGCCGACGGAGGCGAGGAGGAAGCCGAGACCGGGCGAGGACGTCGCGGCGTTCTCGGTGACCAGCAGGTCCTTGTACTCCGGCTTGATGAGGTCGTCCAGCGTCTGCGGCGGGGCGATCTTCTTCTCGGCGAAGTAGGCCTTGTCGTAGTTGACGCAGATGTCACCGGAGTCGACCGGGGTGACCCGGTGCTCCTTGTCGAGCTGGTACTCGGCGCCGACCCCGGCCAGGCCCTTGGCCTCGTACGGGGTGAAGATGCCGTTGTCGAGCGCGCGGGAGAGCAGCGTGTTGTCGACGCCGAAGAAGACGTCGCCGCGCGGCGAGCCCTTCGTCAGGATCTCCTGGTTGAGGGCGGCGCCCGCGTCGCCGCTCTTGAGCACCTTGACGGTGTAGCCGCTCTGCTGCTCGAAGTCCTTCAGGACCGCCGGGGTCACGTTGAAGGAGTCGTGGCTGACGAGGGTGATCGTCTTCGGCTTGGCCTCGCCGGTGGCGGTGCCGCTGCCGCCGTCGCCGCACGCGGCGAGCGTACTGACGCCGAGCGCGACGGCGAGCGCGCTGCCCGCGATCTTCTTGGTGGTGCTCATTGAATGCTTCCTCCTGGGATGACCAGGAGAAGACGCGGCCCTGCCCGGCGCCTCGCGTCACATGGACGCGAGAGCGGTCGCCGGGCAGGGCGCAACAGCTTGAGTGATGACCGAACTTCCTACCCGGAATGACCCGGGCGAGGTTCAGAGGGTCTGCGGTGACGGTTACCGCACTCTCAGCGCTGTGGCGCTCCCCTGTCGGAATATGCAGTTGGTTCCGGCCACAGGGTACCCCGCGGCCGGAACCACCGGAGGAAACCCGGAAGCTAGCGCTCCGATGCGGCGAGCTGGCCGCAGGCGCCGTCGATCTCCTGGCCGCGGGTGTCGCGCACGGTCACCGGTACGCCGTGGTTCGCGATGGCCTGGACGAAGGCACGCTCGTCCTCGGGGCGCGAGGCGGTCCACTTGGAGCCCGGGGTCGGGTTCAGGGGGATCAGGTTGACGTGGACGCGCTTGCCCTTGAGCAGGCGGCCCAGCCGGTCACCGCGCCAGGCCTGGTCGTTGATGTCACGGATCAGCGCGTACTCGATGGAGATCCGGCGGCCGGACTTGTCGGCGTACTCCCAGGCCGCGTCCAGCACCTCGCGGACGTTCCAGCGGGTGTTCACCGGCACCAGGGTGTCGCGCAGCTCGTCGTCCGGCGCGTGCAGTGAGACGGCGAGGCGGCACTTGAAGCCCTCGTCGGCGAACCGGAGCATGGCCGGGACCAGGCCGACGGTGGAGACGGTGATCCCGCGCTGCGACAGGCCCAGGCCGTCGGGCTCGGGGTCGGTCAGCCGGCGGATCGCGCCGACGACGCGGTTGTAGTTGGCCAGCGGCTCGCCCATGCCCATGAAGACGATGTTCGACAGGCGCGCCGGACCGCCGGGCACCTCGCCGTCGCGCAGGGCGCGCATGCCGTCGACGATCTGGTGCACGATCTCCGCGGTGGAGAGGTTGCGGTCCAGGCCCGCCTGGCCGGTGGCGCAGAACGGGCAGTTCATGCCGCAGCCGGCCTGCGAGGAGATGCACATGGTGACCCGCTCGGGGTAGCGCATCAGGACGGACTCGACGAGCGTGCCGTCATGCAGCTTCCACAGCGTCTTGCGCGTGGTGTCGTCGTCGCAGGAGATGTGCCGGATCACCGACATCAGGTCCGGGAGCAGCTCGTCGCGGAGCTTCTCGCGGGAGGCCGCGGGGATGTCGGTCCACTGCGCCGGGTCGTGGTTGTACCGGGCGAAGTAGTGCTGCGAGAGCTGCTTGGCCCGGAAGGGCTTCTCACCGATCGCGGCGACCGCCTCGCGCCGCTCCTCGGGGGTCATGTCGGCCAGGTGCCGCGGGGGCTTCTTGGCTCCACGAGGGGCGACGAAAGTGAGCTCTCCCGGAACGGGGCGGGCCATGGCAGGTACTCCTCGGTAAAGACGAAAGGCGCACCGCAAGAAGCAGCGCGCCTTTCTAGGGTAACCGCCCGGGCGCATCCGCCCCTCTCGGGCGGATTTCCCCGGTCCGTTCCCCGGTCCCCGCGACGGGTCAGGCGGTACCGACGAACGCCGCCAGCAGCAGCCACACCACGGGTGCGGTCGGCAGCAGCGAGTCCAGGCGGTCCATGATCCCGCCGTGCCCCGGAAGGAGCGTGCCCATGTCCTTGATGCCCAGGTCCCGCTTGATCATCGACTCGCCGAGGTCGCCCAACGTGGCGCTGACCGCGACCGTCAGGCCCAGCAGCAGGCCCTGCCACCAGGCGCCGTCGTCGATCAGGAACTCCATGCACAGGGCGCCGGCCGCCATCGCGAAGGCCACCGCGCCGAAGAGCCCCTCGCGGGTCTTTCCGGGGCTGATGCGCGGGGCCAGCTTGTGCTTGCCGAAGCGCCAGCCGACCGCGTACGCGCCCGTGTCGCTGACCACGGTCAGCAGCAGGAAGGTCACCACACGCTGCGGTCCGTCGTCGGCGGTGAGGAGCATCGCGACGAAGGTGGCCAGGAAGGGCACGTAGAACGCGGCGAAGACACCCGCCGTGACGTCCTTGAGGTAGTCCTCCGGCGGTTCCGTCATCCGCCACACGAGCACGGCGAGCGCGGTGAGGGCCATCGCCACCCAGGCGCCCTCGGCCCCGCGGACGTATCCCGCGATGACCATGGCCGCGCCGCCGACCGCGAGCGGTACCAGCGGGGCCTTGATGCCCTTCTGCTCCTGCAGGCGGGAGGTCAGCTCCCACAGCCCCACGACGACCGCGACGACGACGACGCCGACGAAGACGGCCTTGACGATGAACAGCGAGGCGAAGATCACCGCGCCGAGGCCGATGCCGACCCCTATGGCGGCGCGCAGGTCACGGCCGGCCCGCTTCTTCTGCGGGGGCTGCGAGGCGTCCTGCGGGGCCTGCGAAGGTGGGGTGGACATGGGCTCCTGCGGCGGCGTCTCGGCGCGGAACAGGGGGCCGCCCGCATCGGCGGCCCCCGGATCGCGTGCTTCCCGGTCGTCGAAGTCACGGCCGGCGGCATCGGGCACGATGGGCATGGGCCGAGTGTGCGGGCCCACCCGCGCATCGTATGCGGGACCCGCCGGAACCGGCTCCGCCCGCCAGGGAGAGTCGTTCATCAGACTTCGAGCAGCTCGGCTTCCTTGTGCTTCAGCAGCTCGTCCACCTGCGCGACGTACTTCGCGGTGGCGTCGTCGAGCTCCTTCTCGGCGCGGCGCACCTCGTCCTCGCCGGCCTCCTTGTCCTTCACCATCTTGTCGAGGGTGTCCTTCGCCTTGCGGCGGATGGAACGGATGGAGATCTTGGAGTCCTCGGCCTTGGTCTTGGCGACCTTGATGTACTCCTTGCGGCGCTCCCCCGTCAGCTCGGGGAAGGTGACCCGGATGATGCGGCCGTCGTTGCTCGGGTTGACGCCGAGGTCGGAGTCGCGGATGGCCTGCTCGATGTTGCGCAGGGCCGACGCGTCGAACGGCGTCACGATGGCCATGCGCGGCTCGGGCACCGCGAAGGAGGCGAGCTGGTTGATCGGCGTGACCGCGCCGTAGTACTCGGCCACGATCTTGTTGAACATCGCCGGGTGCGCGCGGCCGGTGCGGATCGCCGCGAAGTCTTCCTTGGCGACGACGACGGCCTTCTCCATCTTCTCCTCGGCCTCGAGGAGGGTTTCTTCGATCACCACGTGCTCCTGCATGTCTTGAATGGATGGTTCAGGCTGGCGGGGCCGGCCGGCCCCGGGCGCCCGTGTCAGGCCCGGGTGCCCTGGTCGCTGACGAGCGTGCCGATCTTCTCACCCTTGACGGCGCGGGCGATATTGCCCTCGGCGAGCAGTTCGAAGACCAGGATCGGCAGCTTGTTGTCGCGGCACAGCGTGATGGCGGTCGCGTCGGCGACCTTGAGGTCGCGGGACAGCACCTCGCTGTACTCCAGCGCGTCGAACTTCACCGCGTCCGGGTTCTTCTTCGGGTCGGAGTCGTAGACCCCGTCCACGCCGTTCTTGCCCATCAGCAGGGCCTCGGCGTCGATCTCCAGGGCGCGCTGGGCGGCGGTGGTGTCGGTGGAGAAGTACGGCATGCCCATGCCCGCGCCGAAGATCACGACGCGCCCCTTCTCCAGGTGGCGCACGGCGCGCAGCGGGATGTACGGCTCCGCGACCTGGCCCATCGTGATGGCGGTCTGGACACGGGAGTCGATGCCCTCCTTCTCCAGGAAGTCCTGGAGGGCGAGGCAGTTCATGACCGTGCCCAGCATGCCCATGTAGTCGGACCGCGCCCGGTCCATGCCGCGCTGCTGGAGCTCGGCGCCGCGGAAGAAGTTGCCGCCGCCGATCACGATCGCGATCTCGGCGCCGTCGCGGACCACGGCCGCGATCTCGCGGGCGATGGCGTGCACGACGTCGGGGTCGACACCCAGCCCGCCGCCACCCGAGAAGGCTTCGCCGGACAGCTTGAGCATGAAGCGGCGACCCTTCTTCTCGTGGTCGCTCTTGTCGTCGGAAGCGGTGGTGTGGGGGTCCACGCCCTGATTCATGGAGATCTCCTCGTGCACATACGAAGGAGGCCATTGCCGGTGGGTCCTCGCGGTTCCCTCTACGGCAATGGCCTCCTCGTCAGATCTGCGGTCGTCCGGCGCGAACGCAGGCGACTGCTTCAGACCCTACCGGGGTCCGGTGTCCGTCGCGTACGGACGGACTCAGATGCCGACCTTGATGCGCGCGAAGCGCACCAGGGTGACACCGGCCTCGTCCAGGACCTTCTGGACGGACTTCTTGGCGTCCAGGGCGTAGGCCTGGCCGAGCAGGGTGTTGTCGCGGACGAAGCCCTTGACACGACCCTCGACGATCTTCGGCAGAGCCGCCTCGGGCTTGCCCTCCGCGCGGGTGACCTCTTCGGCGACGCGACGCTCGGACTCGAGGATCTCGGCCGGGATCTCGTCCTCGGAGAGCCACTTCGGGGAGAACGCGGCGATGTGCTGCGCGACGCCGCGGGCGACCTCGGCGTTCTCCTTGTCGAGCTCGACCAGGACGCCGATCTGGAACGGCAGGTCGGGCATCGTGCGGTGCATGTACGCCGAGACGTAACCGCCGGTGAACTGCGCGAAGCGGTCCAGGACGATCTTCTCGCCGAGGTTGGCGTTGGCCTCGTCCACGAACGCCTGGACCGTCTTGCCGGGCTCGATCTCGGACGCGAGCAGCGCCTCGAGGTCGGCCGGGGTGGACGCGGCGATGTGGGCGGCCAGCTGGTTGGTGACGGCCTGGAACTTGTCGCCCTTGGCGACGAAGTCCGTCTCGCACTTCAGCTCGACGATGACACCGGAGGTGTTGTCGTCGGCGATGAGCGAGGCGACGGCGCCGTTCTCGGCAGAACGGCCTTCGCGCTTCGCGACGCCCTTCTGACCCTTGATGCGGAGCGCCTCGATGGCCTTGTCGACGTCGCCGTCGGACTCGACCAGAGCGTTCTTGCAGTCCATCATGCCGACGCCGGTCAGCTCGCGGAGCTTCTTGACGTCAGCGGCGGTGTAGTTCGCCATGAGTCTGTGATTCTCTCTCGAAGTCGTAGATCTGCGGGCTGGGGGCCCCTCCCAGCGGTAGCTGGGGGATGGCGGAGGAGACGCGCTCGTGGCGCGGCTCCCCCGCCGTCATCGTCCGTGCTGGGAGTGCCCGGCGGGTGAACGCCGGGCGCTCTCAGTGGGTCAGGCCTGCTCGGCGTCGGCGGCCGGGGCCTCGACGACGGTCTCGGCGGCAACCTCGGCCTCGGCGGCCGGGGCCTCGACGGCCTCGGCAGCGGCCTCGGCCGGAGCCTCGGCGGCGTCGTCAGCCTTCTTGTCGCCCTCGAGCAGGTCGCGCTCCCACTCGGCGAGCGGCTCGGCGGCGGCCTTCTCGCCCGGCTTCGAGTCGCCAGTGGCGGCACCGGAACGGGCGATGAGGCCCTCGGCGACGGCGTCGGCGATCACGCGGGTGAGCAGGGTGACGGAGCGGATCGCGTCGTCGTTGCCCGGGATCTTGTAGTCGACCTCGTCGGGGTCGCAGTTGGTGTCGAGGATCGCGACGACCGGGATGTGGAGCTTGCGCGCCTCACCGACGGCGATGTGCTCCTTCTTGGTGTCGACGATCCAGACGGCGCTGGGAACCTTCGACATCTCGCGGATACCGCCGAGGGTCTTCTCCAGCTTGGCCTTCTCGCGCGAGAGCACGAGGAGCTCCTTCTTGGTGAGACCCGAGGCCGCGACGTCCTCGAAGTCGATCGCCTCAAGCTCCTTCAGACGCTGAAGGCGCTTGTAGACGGTGGAGAAGTTGGTGAGCATGCCACCCAGCCACCGCTGGTTGACGTACGGCATACCAACGCGCGTCGCCTGCTCGGCGATGGCCTCCTGGGCCTGCTTCTTGGTACCGACGAACATGATGGAACCGCCGTGGGCGACGGTCTCCTTCACGAACTCGTAGGCGCGGTCGATGTACGACAGCGACTGCAGCAGGTCGATGATGTAGATGCCGTTGCGCTCCGTGAAGATGAAGCGCTTCATCTTCGGGTTCCAACGACGGGTCTGGTGACCGAAGTGGACGCCGCTTTCCAGCAGCTCCCGCATCGTGACGACGGCCATGGCCATCTCCTTGTTTTCTCGGTTTGGTTCCTGACGTCCCATCGCGCCCTGCCCCCTGAAGAGGGGACCGAGAGGCGCTGCCACCCGGCCAGAGAGGCCGGTGCTGGGGCGTGCGAAGTCGACCCGGTGACCCGGATCGCCACAAGAAGTGTACGGGACCCGGCGGTGTGCCGGGTGACGCCGATTTCCACAACGGCCCGGTCGTCCACAGGCCGGCGCACGGGCGGCCCCGGGGCGCGACCGTGGGGGCATGAAGACCGTGACCCTGCTGCTCATGGCCCTGCTGACGGCGCCGGTGGCGGCGCTCGCTCCGGCGCCCGCGCCCGCGCCGTCAGCCCGGCCCCTGTCCGTGATGTCCGGGGTGGGTGCCGCCGGGGCCGGGCCCACCGGGGGCGGCGGGCGGCCGCTGCCCGCGCCGCTGCGGGTGGTGCGGTGGTGGGATCCGCCGCCCACGCCGTACGCCGCGGGCCACCGGGGTGTGGACCTGGCCGCGCCGGTGGGCACGGAGATCCGGGCGGTGGGTGCGGGCCGGGTCCACTACGCCGGACGGGTGGCGGGGCGCGGGGTGCTCTCGCTCACCCTCCCGGGCGGCCTGCGCACCACGTACGAGCCGGTGCGCCCGCTCGTCGCCGAAGGCGAGGAGGTGACCACCGGCCGCCCGGTGGCGGTCCTCGAGGCGGGCGGCCACTGCGCGACCCCGTGTCTGCACTGGGGGCTGCTGGCGGGAGAGACCTACCTCAACCCACTGACCCTGGTCCCGCGCCCGGCTCCGCGGCTGCTGCCGCGGGCTCCCTGACGGTGGGGCCTCAGCCCCGGACGCCCCGCAGGGCCATGGCGACGGCCGTCTCGGTCACCTCGGCCGGATGCTCGCCCGCGCCCAGCTCGATCCGGCGCACCGCGGCGTCCACGACTCCTTGCAGCAGCATCGCGGCCAGCCGCGGGTGCTCCTGGCCCAGGGCCGCCAGGGCCTCGACGATCATCGCGATCAGTCCCCCGTGCGCGGCGCGGATCTTCTCCCGCGCGCCCGCGTCCAGCTCGCTGGCGGAGATCGCGACCACGGCCCGGTGCCGCTGGTCGCCCACCAGACCCAGCTGGCTGCGGACGTACGCCTCGATCTTGGCCTCCGGCGTCGCGGCCCGCTCCATCGCGGCCTCGATCTCGGCGGCCCAGACGGGGAAGTCCACCGCGCACAGCTCTTCGACCACCGCCGCGCGGGAGCGGAAGTACTCGTAGACGGAGGACCGGGCCAGACCCGTCCGCTCGGCGAGGGCGGGGAAGGTCAGCGCTTCCGTCCCGCCCTCGGACAGCAGGGAACGCGCGGCGTCCAGCAGGGCGCCTCGCTGCATCGTCCGGTGCTCGGCCACTGAGGCCGCTCGAATCCTGGGCACGCGACCACTCTACGGAGGTGCCGGGGGCTCAGCGCCCCACATCCGCCAGCTTGGCCCGCAGCTGCAGGACCGACTTGGTGTGGATCTGGCTGACCCTGCTCTCCGTGACCCCGAGGACGTGACCGATCTCGGCCAGGGTGAGGCCCTCGTAGTAGTAGAGGGTCACCACCGTCTTCTCCCGGTCGGGCAGCGTGTTGATGGCCCGCGCGAGCAGCCTGCGCAGCTCGCGGTCCTCGGCCACCGCCACGGGGTTGTCGGCGGCGGTGTCCTCCAGCGTGTCCATCAGCGAGAGCCGGTCGCCCTCCCCGCCGACATGCAGCAGCTCCTCCAGCGCGACCACGTTGGCCAGCGACAACTGGCTGAAGACCGCGTGGAGTTCCTCCAGCGCCACCCCCATCTCGTCGGCGACCTCGATCTCCGTCGGTGTGCGGCGCAGCTGGGCCTCGAGCGTGGCGTAGGCGCGCTCGACGGCCCGCGCCTTCTGCCGGACCGAGCGCGGGATCCAGTCCAGGGCCCGCAGTTCGTCGATCATCGCGCCCCGGATCCGGGTGATCGCGTACGTCTCGAACTTGATGGAGCGCTCGATGTCGAACTTCTCGATGGCGTCGATCAGTCCGAAGACCCCGGAGGAGACGAAATCGGCCTGCTCGACGTTGGGCGGCAGGCCCACGCTGACCCGGCCGGCCACGTACTTGACGAGGGGCGAGTAGTGCAGGATCAGCTGCTCCCGCAGGCGCTCGTCCCCCGACTCCTTGTACGAGCGCCAGAGCACGTCCAGGGAGGAGGGCGCGGTGGTCCGCGCGCTGCCCCGGGCAGCGGGGGGCACCGCAGCGCGGTCAGACCCTGAGGTGTGCTGGGGCATGCTTCGCCTTTGCCGGAGCCGGATTCGTGGGGAGCGTAGCGTGACGAGAGTGTCGCGGTGCGCGAAGAGTACGGGATCGCGCGGGGGCGCCGAGGCCGCCCGCTTCGCGCGGGAGGTCCGGGACCGGCGCCTCGCGCACGGTCCCGGCGGCTGCCACCGGGAAGACCGCGTCTCTCATCGGCTTCACTCTTTCACCGGAACGCCCCAGGTCAATGACCGCCTCGCCGGGTGCCACCGGTTCGAGTGGCTCCTCCAGGTGTCCGCCTGGTCAACTGCCAGCCGTCGCCCTGCCGTTCGACGAACCCCAGAGAGTGAAGTTCGTACAGTCTGCCGATGACTTCATCGGTGCCCGTGCCCGCGGCATGTGCGAGGTCAGCCGCCCGGGCGCTCCCCACGGCCGGTACGGCGTCCAAGACTCGGGCGGTGTCCGGGTGCAGGAGGTCCCGGGCGAGCACCGGGCCGCGCCGCGCGGGAGCCAGCTCCCCCATTCCTCCGACCAGCTCGATCACCTCCTCGGCGTCCGTGACCAGCACCCCTTCGCCGCGCAGCAGTTCGTGCACCCCGGCCGAGAGCCCGCTGGTGGCGGGCCCGGGGACGCCCATGGTGAAGCGGCCGAGTCCTTGCGCCCGCCGGGCGGTGACCAGGGACCCGCTGCGATGGGCGGCCTCGACGACCACGGTCCCGCGGGTCAGGGCCGCGATGACACGGTTGCGCAGGACGAAGCGGCCGGCCGTGGGATGGCTGCCCGGTGGCAGTTCACCGATCACCAGCCCTTGTTGGGCGATCCGGCCGAGCAGCCCGGCGTGTCCGCGGGGGTAGGCGACATCCACCCCGCAGGCCAGCACGGCCGCCGTGGCCCCGCCCGCGGCGAGCGCCCCGCGGTGGGCCGCGCCGTCGATCCCGTACGCCGCACCGGACACCACCACCCAGCCGCGCTCGGCGAGCCCGGCGGCCAGGCTCTGCGCCATGTGCGCCCCGTACGGCGTACAGGCGCGGGCCCCGACCACCGCGACCGAACGCAGGGCCCAGGTCCGCAGGTCGGGCAGGCCCCGCAGCCACAGGCCGACGGGGCGGGCGTCCCCCAGGTCGTCGAGCTGCGTCGGCCACTGCGGCGAGCCCGGACAGACGAACCGGCCGCCGACCGCCGCCGCGGTGGCCAGGTACCGGTCGGGGTCCGCGGTCGCCGCGCGCCCGCGGTACCCGTCGAGCCGGCGCCGGTCCGCCGCGGCCGGGGCCTGCGGCCCCCGGCCGGGCGCGGTCAGCTCCCGTATCAGCCCGACCGCGCCCCACTCCCGCACCAGCCGCCCCGCCCGCTCGTCGCCGGGCTCCAGCACACCGGTGAGCGCGGCCCGCGCCCGCCGCTCCTCCTCCGGGCCGCCCGCTCCGCTCCACGGGGCGGCTCCTGCCGCGGTCATGACGCGTAACCCCGCGCGAGGGGAACACCGCGGGAGATGCCGGTGCGCAGTTCCAGGGCCACCGCCACGTCCCGCGCGTCGGGCCGGTCCTTGGCGGCCAGGTCGGACACGGTCCAGGCGACCCGCAGCACCCGGTCGAGACCGCGCGCGGTGAGCAGGCCCCGCTCCAGGTCGCGCTCTGCCTGCGCCAGGGCGCCCGGCGCGGGCAGCCAGCGGGTGCGCAGCTCGTGTCCCGGCACCTCGGCGTTGATCCGCCAGGGGGTGTCGGCGAGCCGGTCCGCCGCCCGCGCCCTGGCCCCGGCGACGCGCTGCGCGACGGCCCCGCTGCTCTCGCCCCGGCCGCCCTCCCCCACGAGGTCGGAGTGGGTGACGGGCTCCACCTCGACCCGCAGGTCCACCCGGTCCAGCAGCGGCCCGGACAGCCGCCCCTGGTAGCGCCGGACCACCGCGGCCGAGCATTCGCAGCCCGCGCCCTGCAGGGTGTGCCGACCGCACGGGCAGGGGTTGGCGGCGAGGACCATCAGGAACCGGGCCGGCAGCCGCATCACCCCCGCGGCCCGCGCGATGACCACCTGACCGGACTCCAGCGGCTGGCGCAGCGCGTCGAGCACCCGCCCGCTGAACTCGGGGGCCTCGTCCAGGAACAGCACCCCGCGGTGGGCCAGCGACACGGCTCCGGGCCGGGGCAGTCCATTGCCGCCGCCGACCAGCGACTGCATGGTCGCGGAGTGGTGCGGGGCGCAGTACGGCGCGGCGGTGACCAGGGGTTCGCCGGGCGGCAGGATGCCCGCCACCGAATGCACGGCGGTGACCTCCAGGGAGTCCTGCCGGGTGAGGGGCGGCATGATCCCGGGAAGTCGCTCGGCCAGCATGGTCTTGCCCGCGCCCGGGGGGCCGGTCAGGAACAGGTGGTGCCCGCCCGCGGCGGCCACCTCCAGCGCGCGCCGGGCCCCGCGCTGCCCCGCCACGTCCGCGAGGTCGGGCGGGGCGCACGCTCCGTACCCCGTGCTCGCCAGCCCCGCTCCGAGACCGGCTCCCGGGACCACCAGCCCGGCCGTCATCGGATCGGGCCGCCCGAAGGCGTCCGGGGGCCCCTCGTCCGGCACCTCCCCGTCGGTCAGGACGGCGATCAGCTGGCGCAGGCTCCGCACCCCCAGCACCGACACCTCGGGCACCAGCGCGGCCTCGGCCGCGCACTGCTGCGGCACCACCACCTGCCGGTAGCCCGCCTCGGCGGCGGCGAGCACGGCGGGCAGGATCCCGCGCACCGGCCGGACCCGCCCGTCGAGCCCGAGCTCCCCGATGAGCAGCAGGTCCGCGATCACCGCCGGGTCCACGCGCTCCGCCGCGCCCAGGACGGCCGCGGCCACCGCGAGGTCGAACCCCGAGCCGGACTTCGGCACGGAGGCCGGGCTGAGCCCGACCGTGAGTTTCTTCTGGGGCCACTCGGCCCCGGAGTTCACCACGGCGGCCCTGACCCGGTCCCGGCTCTCCACGAGCGTCTTGTCGGGCAGCCCGACCAGGGTGAAGGCGGCCACCCCCGGCTCCAGGTCGGCCTGGACCTCGACCACCACGCCCTCGACACCCACGAGCGCCACCGAGCAGGTGCGCGCGAAGCCCATCAGGCCGCCCCCCTGACGTGTTCCACCAGGGGCGCCCCACGCCGGGGCAGCACCACCCCGACCAGGTCGATGCGGACCCCGCCCGGGGGTGGTCCGCCGTGATCGGCGAGCCAGCGCCCGGCGAGCAGCCGCAGACGGTCGGCCTTGCCGGGGCGGACCGCGGCCATCGGGTGCTCGAACATCGGCCGGCCGCGGGGCCCGGCGCGCCGGGTCTTGACCTCGCACACCACCAGGGTGTCCCCCTCGCGGGCGACGATGTCGATCTCACCGCCCCGGCAGCGCCAGTTCCGGGCGATCACGGTCATCCCGGCCCCGGTCAGCCGCCGGGCGGCCAGCTCCTCGCCGTACCGCCCGAGCGCCTGCCGGGCCGCCGCCCGCCCCGGGGTCGGCCGCCCCAAAGGCCCCGACCCCGGCCCCGACGACGCCCGTACCGCGGACGCCGCCCGTACCGACGCCTCCCTCTGTGCCACGCCCTTCGCGTCCATCCGGCACCACCTCCGGTACCGACGATCCCGCGGCCCCGCCCACCCTGTGGATCTTGGTGGACAACCAGGGCGTTGTGGACAACTCGCTCACCCTTTCGGGTGCGTCAGCTGCCCGGAAGCTCCAGGTCGCTCTTGTTCAGCTCCTCGATGTTCACGTCCTTGAACGTCAACACCCTGACCTGCTTGACGAACCGCGCGGGCCTGTACATGTCCCAGACCCAGGCGTCCGCCATCGAGACCTCGAAGAAGACCTCGCCCTGGACCGAATGCACCTGCATCTCATAGTCGTTGGTCAGATAGAAACGACGTTCGGTCTCGATCACGTACTTGAACAGCCCGACGACGTCGCGGTACTCCCGATAGAGCTTCAGCTCCATCTCGGTCTCGTACTTCTCGAGGTCCTCGGCGCTCATGGCATGTTCCCCTTCAGCCGTGCGTCCCCCTATTGTGCGCCAGGCCCGTCCGCCCCTAAACGATTTCCGGGGCCAGGATCACCGGCGCATCCGGCGGACCCTCGGCGAGCAGCGTGCGCAGCAGCTCGCCGAGTCTGGTCGGGTACACCGTCTCACGGGCCGCGAGAAGTTCCTCGGAGGTCCACCACCTGGCTCCGCTGACGCTGCGCCGCTCCAGCTCGGTGAAGCCGTCCGAGGCCACCTCCGTGCGGTCGGTACGGGCCAGGAAGTACCACTCGTCCTGTTCCCAGCGGCGCCCGTCGAAGGGGAACGCGCACCGGCGCTGCCAGAGCACCGGGCCCAGCTCCACCTCTGTGATCCCGGTCTCCTCCGCCAGCTCCCGCAGCGCGGCCCGCTCACGGCTCTCGCCGTCCTCCAGCCCGCCGCCGGGGGTGAACCACCAGCTGTCGGCCGGGTCCCGCGGCTCGAAGCCGTGCAGCAGCAGGATCCGGTCCGCCGGGTCCAGCAGGATCACCCGGGACACCTTGCGGACCTCAGCCCCGGGCACCGGCACGCTCCCGCCGCCGCCCCGTGCGCCCGAGGACCCGCGCCAGGGGCCCGTAGGCGGCCCCGAGGACCACCAGCGCCGCTCCGGCCACCACGGCGGTCACCTGGAGCCGCAGCGGGCCCGGGCTGGAGGTGCCGCCCGGCAGCGCGGCGTACGTCGTCGGCCGCGCCAGCATCGCGGGGTCCGGCCAGGCCCGCGCGTCCACCCGCGCGCTCACGGAGGTCAGCGGGACCATGCCCTGCCCGGCCTCCTGCAGGTGCGCCCGGGAGTCCAGGGAGATCGAGCGCCGGTCGCCGAGCAGGAAGAGCTTGCCCTGCGGCACGGTCACCTCGAAGGTGACGTCCGAGGCCTTGCCCGAACCGGTGCCGGTCAGCGTGGACTCCGGGTCCGCGATGTAGGACTCGACCAGCGGCTTGCCGTTCAGGGTCAGCCGGCCCGCCGCGTCACAGCAGCGCACCGTGTCGCCGCCGAGCCCGACGACGCGCTTGACCATCGGCGAGTCGCTCCAGACGGAATCAGTGAAGATCACCACGTCCCCGTGGCGCACCTGGGAGCCGTCGATCCGCTGCGCCAGCACCCGGTCCCCGGCCTGCACCGTCGGGACCATCGACTCGGTCGGCACGGTGTACGGCTGGTACACCAGCGCGCCCCACACGAAACCGCCGAGGAAGAGGGCAAAACCAATGGCCACGGCGATCCCCGACAAGACATTGCCGAGGCCGCCGCGGCCGTCCCTGCCACGTATCGAACCTTGTGAACCGCCCATTACAGCGCCCCCAGCACCTCGGAGATCGTCGACCTGGGCGGCACCCTACCCGGCGGTAGGCCCGTTGGTCAGCTTCCGCCTGCGCCACAGCACGATCGGCAGCGCCGTCGCGAGGCCCAGTCCGGCCGGAGCAGCCGCGCCGAGCGCGGTCGCCGCGGGCTTCTTGTCGATGCCCGGCTGGTCGAAGGTGTCCGGCACCGGCAGGGTGGCCCAGCGGGTCACCGGCCAGGCGACGACCACGGCGCGCCCGACGACCTTGTCGACCGGGACGAAACCGCCGGTGGAGTCCTCCTGGTGCCAGCGCGAGTCCTGCGAGTTCTGGCGGTGATCGCCCATCACCCAGATCTTGCCCTTGGGCACCGTCAGCGGGCCGAACGGCTTGTCGTCGCACGGGGTGTTGCCCGGGAAGATGTACGGCTCGTCGAGCTGCTTGCCGTTGACGACGACCGGTCCGCCCTTCTTGCACTCCACCGTGTCGCCGCCGACCGCGATGGTCCGCTTGATCAGGTCCTTCTCCTCGGCCGAGGGCATCAGACCGATGAAGCTGAGCACCTTCTGCGCGACGTTCGGGTCCGGGGTCGGCTCGCCCGCCAGCCAGTCCGCCGGGTCGTGGAAGACCACGACCTCACCGCGCTCGGGCTCCGAGCCGAACCACGGGGTCAGCTTGTCGACGAGGACCCGGTCGCCCTTCTGCAGCGTGTTCTGCATGGACTCGGACGGGATCGAGAAGGCCTGGACCAGGAAGGTCTTGATCAGCAGGGCCAGCACCAGCGCGATGCCGATGAGGAGGGGCAGCTCCTTCCAGAAGGAGCGGTGCGCGGGCGGGGCGCCGTCTTCGTCGTGGGCCTCGCCCTCGACTGCCGCCTCCGGCCGCTCATCCTCGGGTTCATCGCGTCCGGATCGCGCGCCTACCGCCACGTCCCCCACATCCACTCCTCACTCCGATGTGCCGCCCGCGCCGAACCGGCGGGGCCCTCCCCTCCCTTAACGAGCGGGAGTTCCCCAAGTAAGGCGTGGGAGACCTAGGACACACTATGCGAACGCGGACCCCCG
The DNA here is from genome assembly GCF_040296485.1 of Streptomyces sp. NPDC002138. Classification (NCBI taxonomy): domain Bacteria; kingdom Bacillati; phylum Actinomycetota; class Actinomycetes; order Kitasatosporales; family Streptomycetaceae; genus Streptomyces; species Streptomyces sp. NPDC002138. Next base: position 108,384 of record NZ_JBEOXE010000010.1, read on the forward strand.
CCGACGCCCGCGGCGCCCGCGACGGCCCCGGCGCGCCTGGTCCGGGACGGAGAGGAACGTGGCGGGCTGATCGAACTCCCCCCAGTGGCCGTAGGGCCAGGCGATCACGACGGCCCGCCCCACGACTCCGCTCTCGGCGATCGTGCCGTGAAAGGCCTCGTCGAGGTGGTAGCGGGAGTCTGCCGAGTTGGCCCGGTGATCACCCAGGACGAACAGTCGCCCGGCGGGCACCTTCACCTCGAACATGATCTCGGAAGGGGCATTGCCGGGAGACACGTACGGCTCATCGAGCGGCGCTCCGTTGACGGTGACCCGGCCCCGGGTGTCGCAGCACTTGACGGTGTCCCCGCCGACCCCGATGACCCGCTTGATGAGGTCCTGCTCGCTGGCCGAGGGCAGCAGGCCGATGAAGGTCAGCCCCTGCTTGATCTGCTTGACGACCACCGGGTCGGGCGCGGGCCGGGAGGACTCGCCGCGCAGCCAGCCGCCGGGGTCCTTGAAGACCACGACGTCACCGCGCTCGACCTTGGAGCCGAACCAGGGCGTCAGCTTGTCCACGAGGACCCGGTCGCCGATCCGGATCGTCTGCTCCATCGAGCCCGACGGGATGTAGAAGGCCTGGACGAGGAAGGTCTTGAGGATCAGGGCGATGCACAGCGCCACCACGACCAGCAGCGGCAGCTCACCGGCCCGCCGGGTGCGTCTGCGCCGTCGGACCTTGCGGGCCAGCCTGCGCCGCTCGGCGCGGCCGCCGAGCACGGCCACCGCCGGATCCGCGGCCTGGGGATCCGCGACCTGCGGATCCGCCGGCTGCCGATCCGCTGCCCAGGCCCGCGCCTGCGCCTGTGTCCGCGCCTGCCCGGCCGTACGGACGGGCTCCGGCTCCCCGCCGCGCTCCCGCCCCCGGCTACCCATGTCCGCCACCGGAACCTCCCGCGGCTCCCGGCGCCCCCCAGCGGGACGCCGGCCAGCCGATCCAGTCGGCCCGTCCGATCACCTTGTCCACCGGCACCATCCCGCCGCCCGGCTCCCCGAGGTGGTCCCGGGAGTCCCGGGACTGGGAGCGGTGATCGCCCATCACCCACAGGGTGCCAAGCGGTACGACGATCCGGAAGGGCACCTTCGAGGCCGCGTCCCCGGGATACAGGTACGGCTCGTCGAGCGGGACCCCGTTGACCTTCAGCCGCCCGCCCGCGTCGCAGCACACCACGTCGTCGCCGCCGACGCCGATGACCCGCTTCACGAAGTCCGTGTCGGAGGGTTCGGCGAGCCCGAGGGCCGACGCGGCGCCGTGCAGGGCCTCGCCGACCGGATTGCCGCCGTCACCGGCGTGCTCCGGTACGAAGGACCCGGTGCCGTCGAAGACCACCACGTCCCCGCGCTTCGGCCCGCCGCCGGACCCGTACGCCAGCTTGTTGACCAGCACCCGGTCCCCGGTCGCCAGCGTCGGTTCCATCGAGCGGCTCGGGATCAGGAACGGCTGCACCACGAAATTACTGAGCAGCAGCAGGAAGACGGTGCAGACGATCCCGAGCAGACCGGCGCGGCGCCAGGTGAACCAGCCGGGGCGCGCGAACAGCGCCGCCGCCCCGGAAAACGCGGAACGCGACCGCCCCTCCCCCTCGACGGGGGAAGAGTGGCCGCGTTGCGTGTGAGATGCCTCGGTGTCCATATCGGGGGCGAGCCTATCCGGCCGCCTCCGGACACCGGAGGGGACCTCAGCGGTCGCGCTTCTCCTTGATCTTCGCGGCCTTGCCGCGGAGCTCACGGAGGAAGTACAGCTTGGCGCGACGCACGTCACCGCGGGTGACGAGCTCGATCTTCTCGAAGATCGGGGAGTGCACCGGGAAGGTACGCTCCACGCCGACGCTGAAGGAGACCTTGCGGACCGTGAAGGTCTCGCTGACGCCAGAGCCCTGGCGACGGATGACGACGCCCTTGAACTGCTGGATACGGGAGCGGTTGCCCTCGATCACGCGGACGTGGACGTTGACGGTGTCACCCGGGCGGAAGGCCGGGAGGTCCGTACGCAGGGTGCCGGCGGTGACGGCGTCGAGCACGTGAGACATGTTCTTCGTCTGCTTTCTTCGCACGACGCCACAGGCCGCCGAGCGGGTTTTCCGGAGAGAATTCGGGTGCTGTCCCGCCCGACGGGCGACGGTCCCCCTGTGGCAGGGGCGCGCGTGGGCGTACAGCAGTACAGCAGCCGCCTATTCTTCCACGGCGGGGGGCCTGCGCCAAAATCGGCCGTCGGCCGTCGGGGTCCAGCCCAGGACGGAGAGGATCTCGCGGTCCTTCTTGTCGAAGCCGGACGCCTCGCAACGCTCGATCAGGTCGGGCCTGTTGAGCGTCGTACGGCGGAAGGCCTCGTCCCGGCGCCAGCGGGCGATCTTCCCGTGGTGCCCGCTGAGCAGCACCTCGGGGATGCCGCGGCCGCGCCACTCCGGGGGCTTCGTGTAGACCGGCCCCTCCAGCAGGTTCGCCATGTCACCGGGGGCGAAGGAGTCGTCCCGGTGCGATTCGGCGTTGCCGAGGACCCCCGGGAGCAGCCGGGCCACGGCCTCGGTGATGACCAGGACGGCCGCCTCGCCGCCCGCCAGCACGTAGTCCCCGATGGAGACCTCGTAGACCGGCATGCGCGTCGCGTACTCGTCCATGACCCGGCGGTCGATGCCCTCGTACCGGGCGGGCGTGAAGATCAGCCAGGGCCGCTCGGCCAGCTCGACGGCGAGTTCCTGGGTGAACGGGCGCCCGCTCGGGGTGGGGACGACCATGACCGGGCCGTGGGCGCCGGATTCGTAGCCGTCGGCGAGGGCGCTGTCCAGCGCCTCGCCCCACGGGTCGGTCTTCATGACCATGCCGGGGCCGCCGCCGTAGGGCGTGTCGTCGACCGTGTTGTGCCGGTCGTACGTCCATTCCCGCAGGTCATGGATGTGCACGTCGAGCTGGCCGCGGGCGCGGGCCTTGCCGACGAGCGAGACGTCGAGGGGGTCGAGATACTCCGGGAAGATCGTGACGACGTCCAGCCGCATCAGGCATCGCCCTCGGCGTCGGTGTCGCGCTCGGCATCGCCCTCGGCGTCGCGCTCGGACGCGATGACGGCCCGGTCGTCGATCAGCCCCGGCGGCGGGTCGATGACCGCGCGCTGCTCCGACAGGTCGATCTCCAGGACGATCTCCTCGACGAAGGGGATCATCACCTCGGTGCCGTCCGGCCGCTCGACGATGAACAGGTCCTGCGAGGGCAGGTGGGAGATCTCGGTGATCCGGCCGACCACGGTGCCGTCGGCCAGGACCACGTCCAGGTCCATCAGCTGGTGGTCGTAGAACTCCTCCGGGTCCTCCGGGACCTCGGCGGGGTCCACTTCGGCGATCAGCAGGGTGTTGCGGAGCGCCTCGGCACCGGTGCGGTCCTTGACGCCGGCGAAGCGGAGCAGGAGCCGACCGCTGTGGACCCGGCCGGTCTCGACGGTCAGCGGACCGGCCGAGGCCGGTTCGGTCTGGAGGACGGCGCCGGGGCCGAGCCGCAGCTCCGGCTCGTCGGTGCGGACCTCGACGGTGACCTCACCCTTGATCCCATGGGCGCGGCCGATCCGCGCGACTACGAGCTGCACGCTTGCTTTCTCCTGTTCAGACGACGACGGGCCGGGAAGGGCACAGATGCCCTCCCCGGCCCGTGCCGGTGTTTCATTCCTGCGGTGGACGCGGTCTCAGCGGACCTGGTCCACGTCAACGAGGTCGACGCGGATTCCACGACCCCCGATGGCGCCCACGACGGTACGCAGGGCACGTGCGGTGCGACCGTTGCGGCCGATCACCTTTCCGAGGTCATCCGGGTGGACCCGGACCTCGAGCACCTGCCCACGACGCAGGTTGCGCGAGGCGACCTGCACTTCGTCGGGGTTGTCCACAATGCCCTTCACGAGGTGCTCAAGAGCCTCCTCGAGCATGATCAGGCCTCGGTCGACTCGGCGGCGGCCTCAGCCTCGTCCGCCTTCTTGTCGGCCTTCTTGGCCTTCTGCGTGATGGCCTCGCCCTTGGTCTCGCCGATGCCCTCGAGGGCCTTGGCGAACTCGTCGAAGGTGCGACGCTTGCTTTCCTTGGTCTCCGGCTGCAGCAGCGGCGCGGGGGCCGGGAGGCCCTTGTGCGCCTGCCAGTCACCGGTGAGCTTCAGGATGGCGAGGACGGCCTCGGTCGGCTGGGCGCCGACGGAGAGCCAGTACTGCGCACGCTCCGCGTCGACCTCGATGCGCGAGGGGTTGTACGTGGGGTGGTACAGACCGATTTCCTCGATCGCACGACCATCGCGGCGGGTGCGCGAGTCGGCGACAACGATGCGGTAGTGCGGCTGGCGAATCTTGCCGAGGCGCTTGAGCTTGATCTTGACTGCCACTGGAGTGGTGTCTCCTGAACTTGACGTGGTTGGGCACATGAGATGCCACGTGGGGTTGCGGTACTCGGGTGCCCGATGGACGCGTCAGCCGTAGGAGAGAGGGGTCCTGTTCGACTGTCGAGTACAGCTAGCCATTGTGCCACATGCCTGCGGCGCTTCGACCCGGGGCCGTCCCCGCCCGGCCCGCACCCGGACCGCGCTCAGGAGGCCGCGGCGGAGACGGCCACCTCGGGGATGCGGAAGGGCTTGCCGCAGCCGCCGCACACGATCGGGGCCTGGGCGAGCACCGACGGCACGACCCGGACGTTGCGCCCGCAGTCGCAGACGGCCTTGACCCGCACACCGCCGCCGGAGGAGCCGTGCCGGGCGGCCGGGCCGCGGAAACTGCGCTTGGTGTCGGCGGCGGTGGCGGCGGTGTGGGCCTTCAGGGCGCGCTGGAGGCGCTCCATGGTCGGCCGGTACCGCTTCTTCGCCTCGGGGTTGAGGGCGACCAGCGAGAAGCCGCTGCTGGCATGCGGCTCTTCGGAGTGGTCCAGGCCCATTTCCTCGGCGATCGCGAGGAATCTGCGGTTGTGGTAGCGGCCGGCACGCGAAGTGTCACGGACACCGCGGGCTGCGGCGATGCCGTGGACTGCCTCGTGCAGCAGTCGCTCGAAGGAGAGTTCCGCGCCGCATGCGGACGAGGACTCTCCGATCAGGGACTCGGGCGCGGCAAGGTCAGGCAGCTCGGGGTGGTACCGCTGAATATCGGCCCACGCCTGCGCCAGCTCTGCGGCGAGAACAGGTGGTGTCGTGCTCACGTCGTGACAACGAGCCGGGGTGCCCCGGTGTTCCGATTCCGGGCCATTCCAAATTTTTTGCACGTACCAGTCAGTTCAGTCTCATGCGTCCTGATGAGGCCGGGTGCGCAGATCTCCGGAGGAGTCGGTACGTATGGGGGTGCCCCCGGAGGTGGTCAGTCACCTTCCGGGGGCACCCCCAGCGTCACTTCAGGTCACATCAGTAGGAACGCGCCACGATGGCGAGGGTTCCCGGGGCGTCGTCCGTCAGCGGGACCGATCCGTCCTCGGCGACCAGGCAGCGTACGGAGACGGCCTGCTCGGCGAGCTTCGCCTCGCCCTCGGGGCCCAGGTCGGCCCACGGGATGCGCGCCCAGCCACCGGCGACGGCGGCCTCGGCGGCCTCCCCGATGGTCGCGACGTCGGAGGTACGGGACTCACGGCGCTCGCGGGACTCGCGCAGCAGCTGCGCCTGGTCCTCCTCCAGCACCTTGGGCAGCAGCTCGGCCAGGGCCGTGATCTGCACCGGCTCCTTGCCGCCCGGGATCCGGCGGGCCAGCATCGCGGTGCCGGCCTCCAGGTCGCGGGGGCCGATCTCGATGCGGACCGGTACGCCCTTGAGCTCCCAGTCCACGGCGCGGCGGCCGAAGGGGGTGTCGACGCGGTCGTCGACCTGCACGCGGATGCCCGCGGCCTTCAGCTGGTCGCCCAGCTCGCGCACCTTCGCGACGGCCTCGTCGCCCTTGATCGCCATGACGACGACCTGGACGGCGGCCAGCCGCGGCGGCACCCGCAGACCGTTGTCGTCGCCGTGGGACATGATCAGACCGCCGACCATGCGGGTCGAGACGCCCCACGAGGTCTGCCAGACGAGCTCCTGCTTGCCTTCCTTCGACAGGTACTGCGTGTTGAAGGCCTTGGCGAAGTTGGTGCCCAGTTCGTGGCTCGTGCCCAGCTGCAGCGCCTTGCCGTCGCCCATCATGCCCTCGAGGGTGAGGGTGTTGATGGCGCCGGCGAAGCGCTCCTTGGCGGTCTTGCGGCCGAGCACGACATCGATGCCGAGCACGTTCGTCATGAAGTCGCCGTAGACGTCGCGGTGGATCCGGGCGGCGTACTCGCGGGCGTCCTCGTAGGTGGCGTGGGCCGTGTGGCCCTCCTGCCAGAGGAACTCGCTCGTACGGAGGAAGACGCGCGGACGCATCTCCCAGCGGACCACGTTCGCCCACTGGTTGATCAGCAGGGGCAGGTCGCGGTAGCTCTGGACCCACTTCGAGAAGTAGTCGTTGATGATCGTCTCGGAGGTGGGGCGGACGACGACCGGCTCGTCCAGCTCCTTGCCGCCGCCGTGCGTGACGACCGCCAGCTCGGGGGCGAAGCCCTCGACGTGCTCGGCCTCGCGCGTCAGGTAGGACTGCGGGATGAACAGCGGGAAGTACGCGTTCTGGGCGCCCGCGTCCTTGATGCGCGCGTCCATCTCCTGCTGCATCCGCTCCCACAGGCCGTAGCCGTACGGCCGGATGACCATGGTGCCGCGCACCGGACCGTTGTCGGCCAGCTCGGCCTTGTTGATCAGATCCTGGTACCAGCGGGGGAAATCCTCCGCCTGGGGGGTGAGAACGGGTGCCTTTGCCATGGCGCGAATGGTACGGCGCCGGGCGCGCCGAACGTGAATCGGGTCCGGCGCTCCTCTGGACGCGGGGGCGAATGGGGAGTTCCCTGGCAACGGGGGCCAAGGGGGCGACACGGAATCAGGAGCGCTCTTTCGATGACACCGACGCCGACGGCGACGCTCGTTGCCCGGGACTGGGCGGAGATCCAGGAACGGATGCTGGTACCGCTCTACGAAGCGGTTTACGACCGGCTGGAGGTCGGGCCGGGTGACCGGCTGCTCGGCCTGGACTGCGGGGCCGGACTCGGGCTGTTGCTGGCCGCGGGCCGGGGCGCCCGGGTGACCGGGGTCGAGGGGCGGCCCGCGCTGCGGTCCCTGGCCGGGGAGCGGGTGCTGGAGGTGCTGGCCGCGCCGCCCGTGGCGGGGCCGGGGCTGCGCCCGTACGACGTGCTGACCTGCGTGGGTCCGGATCCCCGGGCGCTGCCCGCGGCCCTGGGTCCGCTGCGCCGCGGCGCGGCGGTGGTGCTGGCCGACTGGGGGCCGCCGGAGCGGTGCACGGTCCCCGCGCTGCCGGGCGGCGGGCCCGCGCCGGCGGACCTGGACGCGCTGGTGGAGCGGGCCGGGCTGCGGCCGGACGGCTCGGGGCGGGTGTTCTGCCCGTTCGGGTACGCGGACATGGAGAGCGCGACGCGCGGCCTGCTGTCGACCGGGCTGTACGACCGGTCCGACCCGGTGCAGGCCGAGAAGGAACTGGCGGAGGCGCTGCACCCGTTCGAGCGACCCGACGGGTCCGTGTGGCTGGCGAACATCTTCCGGTACGTGATCGCCCGTACGGTCTAGCAAGACGGGCGCGCGGCGGGACGCGGGGCGGGGGCGCGGAGCCCCCGCTACTTCGTCAGCCGGGTGATGCCGGCCGCCTCGTACGCCGCCGCCTCCTCAAGGGTCTCGTTCGCCAGCAGCGCCTCGGCGAGCGCGTCCAGCTTGTCGCGGTTCTCGCTCAGCAGGCGACAGGCCTGCGCGTAGCACTCGTCCACGATCCGCCGCATCTCGTGGTCCACCGCGTCGAGGGTGGCGGGGGCCGCGGAGAGACCGTAGGGGCTCTGTCCGTCGGAGGGGATCGCGGTCAGCCTGCCGACGCGTTCGCTCATGCCCCAGCGGGCGACCATGCCCCGGGCGAGGTTGGTCACCTGTTCGAGGTCGTTCTCGGCGCCGGTGGTGATGACCCCGTAGACCACCTGTTCGGCGGCCATCCCGCCGAGGGCGCCGATGATCCGGCCGCGCAGGTACTCCTCGGTGTACGCGTACCGGTCGGCGTCCGGGGTGGAGAGGGTGACGCCCAGCGCCCGGCCGCGCGGCACGATGGTGATCTTGCGGACCGGGTCGGCGCCCGGCTGGAGCATGCCCAGCAGCGCGTGGCCGCTCTCGTGGTACGCCGTGCGGCGGCGCTCCTCCTCCGGCATCACCAGCGGCCGCTCCGCGCCGAGCTGGACCTTCTCCAGGGCGTCGGACAGGTCCGTCTGGGTGACGGCCTGCTGCTCCCGCTTCACCGCGAGCAGGGCGGCCTCGTTGGCGAGGTTGGCGAGCTCGGCGCCGGTCATCCCCGGGGTCGTACGGGCCACCTGGGCCAGACTCACCTCCTGGGCCAGCGGGATGTCGCGGGTGTGGATGCGCAGGATGGCCTCGCGGCCGCCGCGGTCGGGCGGGGAGACCACGACGATGCGGTCGAAGCGGCCGGGCCGGGTGAGGGCGGGGTCGAGCACGTCGGCGCGGTTGGTGGCGGCGATGACGACGACGCCCTCGGAGCCGGAGAAGCCGTCCATCTCGGTGAGGATCTGGTTCAGCGTCTGTTCGCGCTCGTCGTGGCCGCCCATGCCCGAGCCGCCGCCGCGGGCCCGGCCGATGGTGTCGATCTCGTCGATGAAGATGATGGCGGGGGCCACCTTGCGGGCCTCGGTGAACAGTTCGCGGACCCGGGAGGCGCCGACGCCGACGATCATCTCGATGAACTCGGACGCGGAAGCGGAGAAGAAGGGCACTCCGGCCTCGCCCGCGACCGCGCGCGCCAGCAGGGTCTTGCCGGTACCGGGAGGGCCCGCGAGCAGTACGCCGCCGGGCATCCGCGCGCCCATCCGGTGGTAGCGCTCGGGGTTCTTGAGGAAGTCGACGACCTCGCTCAGCTCGCCCTCGACCTCGTCGATGCCCGCCACGTCCTCGAAGGTGGTGCGCTTGCTCCCCTCCAGCTCGACCGGCTTGGGGGGCTGTTTGCGGCCGAGCCCGCCGGCGCCGCCCAGGCCGCCGGCGCTCATCCGGCGGGCGACGAGCACCCAGAGGCCGACGAGCAGAAGCATCGGGGCGAGCGAGATCAGCAGGTTGGCCAGGAAGCTGCGGTGTTCGACCACCGGGGAGGCGGTGACGACGACGCCCTTGGCCGTCAGGTTGGACCAGAGCTGGTCGTCCGCGAAGGCGGGGCGCTGCGTGACGAATTTGGTGTAGTCGCCGTCCCCGTCACCGGCGGGCCTGGGCTGCTTGCTTTTCAGCTCGCCCTGGATGGCGTCGCCCTTGGAATAGATCTTCGAGACGTTGCCGCTGGTGACCTGTTTGCTGAACTCGGTGTACGGGATGGTGGGCTCGTCGTCTCCGTTGAACAGGGAGAGCACCAGGTTGGTCAGCAGGTAGACGATGAGCGCGGTCAGGATCAGCCCGCGCCAGCCACCGGGCATCTTCTTCTTGGGCGGCGGGGTGGGCGGTGCGCCCTCGGAGCGCCAAGGCGTGTCGGCACGGTCGCGCGGCGGTACGGGGGTGGGGCTGGGCACGAGGCCTCCTTCTGCCGTCCTCCCGGCCGACATTAAGTCACAAACCGGATAATCGCCGGATGAAGCGGCCCCGCGGACGGGAAGGGCCCCGGCCGCTTGTCGCGACCGGGGCCCGGGAGCTGCGTACGCCTGTCGGCGCGCCTCTGACGTGCTACTTCATGAACTTCTTGAACTCGTCGGGGAGTTCGAAGTCCTGCCCGGCCAGCCCGGTGGGCAGGCCGAACGGGTTGCCCGCGTCGCCGCCCGGCTCGGCGGCCTGCGGCCCCTGCTCCTTGCGGAGGGCGGCCGCGGCCTCCTCTTCCTTGCGCTTCATCGGGTTGCCGCTCTTGCGCTTGCCCTTGGCCTGCTTGATCTGCTTCTTCTGACGGCCGGGGCCGCCGCCCATGCCCGGCATGCCCGGCATCCCGGGCATTCCGCCGCCCTGGGCCATCCGGGACATCATCTTGCGGGCTTCGAAGAAGCGCTCGACGAGCGACTTCACCGCGCTGACCTCGACACCGGCACCCTTGGCGATACGGGCGCGGCGCGAGCCGTTGATGATCGTCGGGTCCTGGCGCTCGGCCGGGGTCATCGACTTGATGACGGCCGCGGTGCGGTCGACGTCGCGCTCGTCGATGTTGTTGATCTGGTCCTTGATCTGCCCCATGCCGGGCAGCATGCCGAGCAGCTTCGAGATGGAGCCCATCTTGCGGACCTGCTCCATCTGGGCCAGGAAGTCGTCGAGCGTGAACTCCTTGGGACCCTTGGCGAGCTTGGCCGCCATCTTCTCGGCCTCGGCCTGCGAGAAGGTCTTCTCGGCCTGCTCGATGAGGGTGAGCATGTCACCCATGTCGAGGATCCGGCCGGCCATGCGGTCCGGGTGGAAGGCGTCGAACTCGTCGAGCTTCTCGCCGTTCGAGGCGAACATGATCTGCTTGCCGGTGACGTGCGCGATGGAGAGCGCGGCGCCGCCGCGGGCGTCGCCGTCGAGCTTGGAGAGCACCACGCCGTCGAAGCCGACGCCGTCGCGGAAGGCCTCGGCGGTGTTGACCGCGTCCTGACCGATCATCGCGTCGACGACGAAGAGGATCTCGTCCGGGCTGACGGCGTCGCGGATGTCCGCGGCCTGCTGCATCAGCTCGGCGTCGATGCCGAGGCGGCCCGCGGTGTCGACGATCACGACGTCGAACTGCTTGGTACGGGCGTACTCGATGGAGTCCTTGGCGACCTGGACGGGGTTGCCGACGCCGTTGCCGGGCTCGGGCGCGTAGATGGAGACGCCCGCGCGCTCGGCGACCACGCTCAGCTGGTTGACCGCGTTCGGGCGCTGGAGGTCGCAGGCGACGAGCAGCGGGGCGTGACCCTGGCCCTTGAGCCAGAAGCCGAGCTTTCCGGCGAGGGTGGTCTTACCGGCGCCCTGGAGACCCGCGAGCATGATCACGGTGGGGGCGGTCTTGGCGAACCGCAGGCGGCGGGTCTCGCCGCCGAGGATCCCGACGAGCTCCTCGTTGACGATCTTGAGGACCTGCTGGCCGGGGTTGAGGGCCTTGGAGACCTCTACCCCGAGCGAACGCTCCTTGACCTTCGCGATGAAGGACCGGACGACGGGGAGGGCGACGTCTGCCTCGAGGAGGGCGATACGGATTTCCCGGGCCGCAGCGTCGATGTCCTGCTCGGAGAGGCGACCTTTGCCCCGGAGGCTCTTGAAGGTCGCGCTGAGGCGGTCGGAAAGCGTATCGAACACGGTAGTCGCGATTCCTCGGGTCGGGGGCGTGTGGTCGCCCCCCAGGGTATCGGGCCGCGCCGCGTCCCGAACCCTGCGGGGCACCGCCCTCTCCCCCCGGCCGCCGGACATGCCCCCCGGCGGCGCCCCAAACCCCGACGAGGCCGCCCCCTCCCCGCCCCGCCGAACCGCTGCCCTCAAACGCCGGGCAGGCTGGAATTGCCCCCGCAGCCGAACACCGGGCGGGGCCATATTCAGCCCCGCCGGCGATTGAGGCGCCGCCGGAGGCAGGCCGGGGGCGCGGCCGAACCGATGCCCTCAAACGCCGGGCAGGCTGGAATTGCCCTCAAGCGCCGGGCGCTGGAATTGCCGCCCAGGGGGGCCACACCCAGCCTCGCCCGCGATGGAGGCGGGTCAGGACAGGGACGACTCGATCGCGGTGGCCAGGAGGGTGGCCTCCGCCGGGGCCAGGGGTTTGCCCTCGACGTCCGTCACGTACAGGGTGTCCACCGCGTTCGCCCCCAGCGTGGACACATGCGCACTGCGCACCCGCACACCCCCCGCGTCCAGCGCCCGCCCGATCCGGTGCAGCAGCCCCACCGCGTCCGGGGCCCGTACCTCCAGCACCGTGGCCAGCGAGGAGACGTCCGCGACGACGGCGACCCGCGGCGGCGGCGGTACGACCCCCCGCCGCCGGGGGTAGGCCGCCTCGCGGTCGGCCAGCCGCGCCGGCACGTCCAGCGAGCCGTCCAGGGCCCGGATCAGGTCCTGCCGCAGCCGCGCCCCCTGCGGCAGGGACCCGTACTCCGCGGCGACCCGCCACCGCAGCACCAGCACCTCGCCCAGCTCGTCCGGGAGTTCCAGCGTGCGCAGATCGGCGGCCCGGACCGTGAGCCGGTGCAGGGCCAGCACCCCGGCCGCCGCGGGCAGCACCCCCGGCTGGTCGGGGACGGCCACGATCAGCTCGACGCCGACCGCGTCCTCCTCCTCCTGGCGGGCGTACAGGGCCAGCGCCGGCTCCCCCGTGCGCAGCGCCTCCACCGCGAGGCGTTCCTGCTCCGCGCCCGGCGGCCGCGGCGTCCCGGAGGCGTCGGGCGGGACCGCGGTCCCGGCGAGGAGGGCGCCCGCCCGGCGCACCAGGTCGGCGACGAGCGAGCCCCGCCAGGTGCTCCACGCGGCGGGCCCGGTGGCCAGCGCGTCCGCCTCGGTGAGGGCGTGCAGGAGTTCCAGCGTGCCCGCCGAACCCACCGCGTCGGCGACCGCGCGCACGGTCGCCGGGTCGTCCAGGTCGCGCCGGGTGGCGGTGTCGATGAGCAGCAGGTGGTGCCGTACGAGGGTGCTCAGCACGGCGACGTCCTCCGCGTCGAAGCCCACCCGCACGGCGACGTCGCGCGCGATGGTCTCGCCCGCGACCGAGTGGTCCCCGGGCCAGCCCTTGCCGATGTCGTGCAGGAGGGCGGCCATGAGCAGCAGGTCCGGGCGGCCGACCCGGCGGGTGAGCGCGGAGGCCCGTACCGCGGTCTCGATGAGGTGCCGGTCGACGGTCCAGGTGTGGACGGGGTTGCGCTGGGGCCGGCAGCGCACCCGTTCCCAGTCGGGCAGCAGCCGGGTGATGAGCCCTTCCGCTTCGAGCGCCTCCCAGACGGCCACGGTGGGCTCCCCCGCGCCCAACAGGGTCAGCAGCTGCTCGCGGGCATCGGCCGGCCAGGGCACGGGCAGCGGTTTCCCCTGCGCGGCCAGGCGTCGTACGGCGTGCAGGGAGACCGGGAGGCCGGCCTGCGCGGCGGCGGCGGCGAGCCGCAGGGGCAGCACCGGGTCCCGTTCGGGCCGGGCGGCCAGGGCCAGGACGGCCTCGCCGTCCTGTTCCACGACCCCCTCGGCGAGCGGGGCCCGCTCCACGGCGCTCGTCCCCCGGGTGCCGAGCAGGCCGCGCAGCCGTGGCCGGGAGGCCCGGGCCCGCAGCACCCGGCCGACCTCGCGCCAGGTGACGTCACCGGCGTACGAGACGACCCGCGCCGCCTCGTACACCTCGCGCAGCAGCGCGTCCGCGTCCAGCAGGCCGAGCTGCGCGGCCACCGGGTCCTGTTCCTGGAGGGAGAGCCGGTCGGTGGCCCGCCCGGTCACCAGGTGCAGCGCGTCGCGGGCGTCCAGGAGCCGCCGCCGGGCCTCGGCCAGCCCCTCGCGCGGGGCGTCGGCCAGCCAGGAGGCCGCCACGGCCCGCAGCGCGGTGACGTCGCGGAGCCCGCCGCGGGCCTCCTTGAGGTCGGGTTCGAGCAGGAAGCGCAGCTCCCCGTTCCGCTCGGCCCGCTCCCGGCACAGCGCGTGCAGCTCGGGAAGGCGCTTGACGGCCTGGTTGCGCCAGTCGGCGAGGACCGAGGTGCGCAGCCCCGCGAGGAGTCCGACGTCTCCGGCGACGGGGCGCGCGTCCAGCAGCCCGAGGTGCACCTTGAGGTCCTCGGCGGCGGTCTTGCGGGCTTCGCCGGGGGTGCGCACGGAGTGGTCGAGGGCGACGCCCAGGTCCCACACCGGGTACCAGATCCGGTCGGCCAGCGCGCTCAGCGCCTTGGGGTCCGCCTTGCCGTCGTGCAGCAGGAGCAGGTCGAGGTCGCTGCGCGGGGAGAGTTCGCCGCGCCCGTAGCCGCCGACGGCGACCAGGGTGGCGCCCCGGACCCCGCTCTCGCGCACGGCGGTCGCGAAGAGGGCGTTCAGCCAGTCGTCGGTCAGCCCCGAGAGGGCGGAACGCCGCGCGGGCCCGGACCGCGACTCCTCCTGGAGGAGTCGCAGCCGGGCCGCGGCGTAACCGCTGGGTCCCGAGTCGGCCGTGCCGGTCGTGTTGTCGACGCTCGTCACCCGGGGGCTCCTGTCAGCTAAAGCGCGTCAGCGCCGCGCTCGCCGGTGCGGACCCGGACGACCGAGTCCACGGGGACACTCCACACCTTGCCGTCACCGATCTTGCCGGTGCGGGCGGCCTCGACGACGACGTGCATGACGTCCTCGGCCGCGTCGTCCTCGACGACCACCTCGATGCGGATCTTCGGGACGAGGTCCACGGTGTACTCGGCACCCCGGTAGACCTCGGTGTGCCCGCGCTGGCGGCCGTACCCGCTGGCCTCGGAGACGGTCAGACCGTGGACTCCGAAGGTCTGCAGGGCCTCCTTGATCTCGTCGAGCCGGTGCGGCTTGACGATCGCGGTGATGAGCTTCATGCATCCACCTTCTTGCTGGCAGCGGCGACGGAGAGGGAGCCCGCGGGCCGGGAGGAGGCACCGCCACCGGCTCCGCTGAAGTCGTAGGCGGTCTCGGCGTGCTCGACCTGGTCGATGCCGGAGACCTCGTCGTCCTCGGTGACGCGCATGCCCATCGTCTTGTCGAGGAGGAAGGCGAGGACCGCGGACGCGACGAGAGAGTACGCGAGGACCGAGAAGACCCCGATGGCCTGCTTGCCGAGCTGCCCGAGCCCGCCGCCGTAGAAGAGACCGGCCGCGTCGGACTGCACCCCGCCGGTGGCGAAGAAGCCGATGAGCAGGGAGCCGAGGACACCGCCGACCAGGTGTACGCCGACCACGTCGAGGGAGTCGTCGAAGTTGAAGCGGTACTTCAGGCCGACGGCCATGGCGCAGACGACACCGGCGATGGCGCCGATGGCGATCGCGCCGAGCGGCGAGCAGGAGCCACCGGAGGGAGTGATGGCGACGAGGCCCGCGACCGCGCCGGAGGCGGCGCCCAGGGTGGTGAAGGAGCCGTGGCGCAGCTTCTCGTAGCCGAGCCAGGCCAGCATGGCGGCGGCGGTGGCGACCTGGGTGTTGACGAACATGACGGCGCCGACGCCGTCGTCGTTGCCGAGCCAGGAACCGGCGTTGAAGCCGAACCAGCCGAACCAGAGCAGGCCCGCGCCGAGCATCACGAGCGGGAGGCTGTGCGGGCGCATCGGGTCCTTCTTGAAGCCGACGCGCTTGCCGATGACGAGGATGACGCCGAGGGCCGCGGCGCCCGCGTTGATGTGGACGGCGGTGCCGCCCGCGAAGTCGATGACGCCGAGCTCGAAGAGCCAGCCGCCCGCGCCCCAGACCCAGTGGGCGACGGGGAAGTAGACGATCGTGACCCAGAGGGTGATGAAGAGGGCCCAGGCGCTGAACTTGACGCGGTCGGCGAGCGCACCGCTTATCAGGGCCGGTGTGATGATCGCGAACATCAGCTGGAAGACGGCGAAGACGTACACGGGGATCGTGTAGCCGTCCCACAGCTCGGTGATGCCGATGCCGCTGAGGCCGACGTAGTCGGAGGTCCAGCCGATCACGGAGCCCTTGTCGGTGCCGAAGGCGAGGCTGAATCCGTAGAGGACCCACAGGATCGTGACGATCCCGAGGCTGATGAAGCTCATCATCAGCATGTTGAGGCTGCTCTTGACGCGGACCATGCCTCCGTAGAAGAAGGCGAGTCCCGGGGTCATCAGCATGACCAGGGCGGAGCAGATGAGCATGAACCCGGTGTTCGCGGCAGACAGCGTCGGGGCGTCTGCCGCGAGGGTCGTGATGGCTGATGCCATCGGCGTCTCCTCGTCGTCGGTACGTTCGCGTGCGGGCGATCGTGAAAACCTGAGCGGCGTTAAGGGGGCCCGGCCTGGAGAGCGGGCCGGGGCTGGCCGGTTATTGGCCCTGAGATTCGCGCAGGCCGGTTTCCGGCGGCGCCGCTGGGTGTTTCGCGCCGATGACGAAGGCGTCTGGGCTGTTACGGCCTGATGAACACAGCGACCATCAATTGAGGAACCACGACGGCGGGCAACCACCTCCGCGAGAGCGGCGGCGGTTCAGCCGCGAAGAGAGGCCTCAGACGGCTTCCGCGGACTCCGGGAGGCGGGCCGCGAGGTGGTCGGTGAGCCGGACCACGTCGGCGACGTGACCGTACTCACGGGCGGCGGTGTCGACGGTCTTGCGCAGCCGCGTGTTCACGCGTTCGGACCGCACCTTTCGCGCCACGTCGAGGGCCTGGTCGACGAGGACGGCGGACTGCTCGGGCTCGCGCTGGAGCAGGTGGACCGTGGCCATGCCGATGAGGTTGAGGGCGTAGGAGCGCTGGTGCTCCTCGTCCTTGGAGAAGAGCTCGACGGCCCGCCGCATGACGGGTTCGGCGAGCGAGGCGTAGGTGGGGCTGCGGCCGGCGACGTAGGCGAGGTCCCGGAAGGAATGGGCGTTCTCGCCGCTCAGTTCCGCCTCGGAGAAGAACCGGATCCAGTCGGGCTCGGTCTCGCCGCCCTGGGCGGCGTCCTCGAAGGTGTCCTCGGCCATCCGCACGGCCCGCTTGCAGCGGCTGGGCTGGCCCATGTTGGCGTAGGCGCGCGCCTCCATCGCATACAGCATGGCCTGGGTGCGGGGGCCCGCGCAGTCGCGGCTGCCGTACTGGGCGAGGTGGATGAGCTCCAGGGCGTCCTCGGGGCGGCCGAGGTGGATCATCTGGCGGCTCATGTTGGAGAGGATGTACGAGCCGAGGGGCTTGTCCCCGGCCTCCTTGGAGGCGTGCAGGGCCAGCACGAAGTACTTCTGGGCGGTGGGGTGCAGCCCGATGTCGTAGCTCATCCAGCCCGCGAGTTCGGCGAGTTCCGCGGCGACCTTGAAGAGCCGTCGCATGACCGGGGCCGGGTGGTTCTCCTGGAGCAGGTCGGTGACCTCGTGGAGCTGGCCGACGACGGCTTTGCGGCGCAGGCCGCCGCCGCACTGGGCGTCCCACTGGCGGAACATGACGGTGGTCGCCTCGAGCAGGTCGAGTTCCGGTTCGGAGAGCCGGGGCGGCCGGTAGCCGCCGAGGGCCCCGGGCCGGGAGCCCGCCGGTCCCGCCTCGCGCGATCCCGGGTCGGCGGCCGGGGCCGGGACGAGCCAGCGCTGCATGGGCTCGATCAGGGCGGGGCCGGCGGAGAGCGCGAGCGAGGTTCCGAGGAACCCGCGGCGGGCGAGCATCAGGTCGCTGCGGGAGAACTCACCGAGCAGCGTGACGGTCTGGTCCCCGGCCCAGGGCAGGTCCACGCCGGAGACGGACGGCGTCTGGTGGGCGGTGCGCAGGCCGAGCTGCTCGATGGCGACGACACTGCCGAAGCGCTCGGAGAACAGCTCGGAGAGGATGCGCGGGACGGGCTCGCGGGGCTGCTCGCCGTCGAGCCAGCGGCGCACCCGGGAGGTGTCGGTGCTGATGTGGTGCGCGCCCATCTGGCGGGCGCGGCGGTTGACCTGGCGGGCGAGCTCGCCCTTGGACCAGCCGCTGCGGACGAACCAGGACGTCAGCTGCTCGTTGGGCCGGGGATCCTCACCGGTCTTGCGGACGGCTGGTTCCGCGTCCGTTCCGCTTGCGTCGCTGCCGCTCACTGGAACGCCCCCATCCGCTCTGCCTCTTACACACCAAACCCTGGCCGGGCCCGGGTGAGCCACAGGGGGCCTTCACAAGCCCTTCACACATTGCCTCCGGCATACCCACGGACGGGCGGCCATCGGGGGTTCGTGCACTGAAAGTAATCCTACGATCACCCCTGCCGCGAGGCCGAATCCGGAATCGCCACCATTCGCCACCCCTTCGAATGAACTCGCCGGGCGCCAAGCACGATTCACTTGACACGGGATGACCCGTAGTCGGCGCAGCGGTGTACGCCGGGGCGCGCACGGCGAGGAGTGCGCCGGGCGCGGTCCCTCTGCCGCACGGTCGGCGACTACGTCGCGGTGACGTCGTAACCACCGGCGCGTTCGACCCGTTGGAGGGGGCATGGGCATGGGCTTCACGATCGGCGGCAGCCGGAGCACCAAGGAGTACCGGTCCGGCACTCGGCGCCGCGGCCGGATGTCGGAGTGCACGGCGGTGGCCGAGTACACCGGGCTGTGGGGCTGGGACGCGGTTCCCGGCGCCCGGGCCGCCTCCCCCGGCCGCGACTGCTCCTGCGGCGACCCGCGCTGCGC
Source organism: Streptomyces sp. NPDC002138 (assembly GCF_040296485.1). NCBI lineage: Bacteria > Bacillati > Actinomycetota > Actinomycetes > Kitasatosporales > Streptomycetaceae > Streptomyces > Streptomyces sp. NPDC002138. The sequence goes on from NZ_JBEOXE010000010.1 coordinate 126,614, forward strand.
GGCCCCCGGGGCGCACCCGCTGGACTCCGCGGCGGCGGTGTGTGCGGGGGCCACGCTGGACGAGGTGACGGAGGCCTGGGGCGAGTTCCCGGGGGCTGCGGTGCTGCTCCCCGCGGGCCGCGCCTTCGACGTCATCGAGGTCTCCGCGGCGGCCGGGCGGCAGGCGCTGGTGCGGCTGGAGCGGATGGGGCTGCCGCTGGGTCCGGTGACCGAGACCCCCGACGGGCGGGCCCAGTTCTTCGTGGCCCCGGGGGCGGCGGCCGAGCTGCCGCAGCTGCTGTACCGGATGGGCTGGGACGACGCGGACCTCGACCTGCGGGCCCTGGGACAGGGCGCCTTCGTCACGGCCCCGCCCTCCGACCGCGCGGGCCTCGGCCCGGTCGTGTGGCTGCGCCCGCCCACCCTCGACTCCGCGGGCGGCCCCCCGCAGGCCCGCCTGCTCCTGGGCACGCTGGCCTACATCTGCCACCGCTTCACCCGCTAGGCGCGACGCGGGCCCCCGCGCTGTCGCAGCGCGGGGGCCCTGGGGTGCGTACCGCCGGATGACCGGCCGGGAGGCCGGGAGGGGTCAGTCGCCGATCAGGGCGTCGACGAACGCCTCCGGCTCGAAGGGAGCCAGGTCGTCCGGGCCCTCGCCCAGGCCGACCAGCTTGACCGGAACCCCCAGCTCGCGCTGGACGGCGACCACGATGCCGCCCTTGGCCGTGCCGTCGAGCTTGGTCAGCACGATGCCGGTGATGTCCACGACCTCGGCGAAGACACGCGCCTGGGTCAGACCGTTCTGCCCGGTGGTGGCGTCCAGCACCAGCAGCACCTCGTCCAGCGGGCCGTGCTTCTCCACGACCCGCTTGACCTTGCCCAGCTCGTCCATCAGACCGGTCTTGGTGTGCAGCCGGCCCGCGGTGTCGATCAGTACGACGTCCGCGCCCTCGGCGATGCCCTCCTTGACGGCGTCGTAGGCGATCGACGCCGGGTCGCCGCCCTCGGGACCGCGGACGGTCCGCGCGCCGACCCGCTCACCCCAGGTCTGGAGCTGATCCGCGGCGGCGGCACGGAAGGTGTCGGCCGCGCCGAGCACCACGCTGCGGCCGTCGGCCACCAGGACGCGGGCCAGCTTGCCGGTGGTGGTGGTCTTGCCGGTGCCGTTGACGCCGACGACCATCACGACGGCCGGGGTGTCGACCCCGCTCTCGGTCTTCACCGCGCGGTCGAAGTCGGTGCCGAGCAGGGTGAGCAGCTCCTCCTTCAGGAGGGTGCGCAGGTCGGCCGGGGTGCGGGTGCCGAGGACCTTGACCCGCTCGCGGAGCCGGTCCACCAGCTCCTGCGTGGGGGCGACGCCGACGTCGGCGATGAGGAGCGTCTCCTCGATCTCCTCCCAGGTGTCCTCGTCGAGGTGCTCGCGGGAGAGGAGCGTCAGCAGCCCCTTGCCCAGCGAGTTCTGCGAGCGGGCGAGCCGCGCGCGCAGCCGGACGAGACGCCCGGCGGTGGGCTCGGGGACGTCCAGGGCGGGCGCTTCGGGCGCCGCGACGACGGGGTCCTCCACGGCGACGGGCGAGTCGGCGACGGACTCCCCGTCGGGGAGCACGACCTCCTCGATCGTGCGCCGCGGCTCGTCCACCGTGGGTGCGGCGTCTTCCCCGACCTGCGGCTCGGCGGGCGGGGCAGTGATGGTCGGCGTACTCGGCGGTGCCGTGGGGGGCAGCTGCTTCTTCTTGCGGCTGCCGACCACGAGCCCGCTGACCACGCCGACCGCGACCAGGGCGATGACTACAGCAAGGATGAGGATTTCCATAACCACCCCAGTATCGGTCACCGAAGGTGGGGAATCGCAGAACGTGCGAACCCGTGATGGTGCGCGCGCGCCGCCTTCCGCGGCGGACGAGCGACGCCACCGAGAGCGGCCCGGGCCTCCGGGGGGCGAGTGAAGCGACAAGGGGCCGTAAGCCTCTATTTGAGCTTTTCGGCTCAAATCTACGATGATGGGCGACCTTCCCTGCCCCCTTCCTCCCGGAGTACCGCATGTCTGCCGAGCCCGCCGACGGGGCCATGGAGACCGCCATGGAAACCCGCGGCCTCGAGCCCGTCCCGGACAGCGAGCGCACGGGTCGCGTCCGTGAACTCGTCCCCACCTGGGTCGCCGCCAACATCAGCGTGCTGCTGCTGACCATGGGCGCGGGCCTGGTCATCTTCAACAAGCTGAACTTCTGGCAGGTGCTCGTCGTCGCCGTCGCGGCGCCCGTCCTCTCCTACGGGATCGTCGGGCTGATATCGATCGCCGGGAAGCGCGGCGGCGCCCCCGGCATGGCCCTGTCGCGGGCCGTCTTCGGCCAGCGCGGCAACCTCTTCCCCGGCGCGCTGATCTGGGTCGCCCGCTGGGGCTGGGAGACGATCAACGCCGTCAGCGGCGCCTTCGCCGTGCTGACCGTCCTGGACCTGCTCTTCGGCGTCCGGAAGAACACCGCGCTGATCGTGGTGACCCTGCTGCTCTTCGTCGGCTGCACCTTCCTGGTCTCCGGGCTCGGGATCAACGCGCTGCGCGTGTGCTCCACGTGGTCGACGTACCTCTTCGGCGCCTTCAGCGTGCTCGTCCTCGGCTATCTGATCGCCGAGACCGACTGGTCCGCGGTCTTCGACAAGCCGGCCGGCTCCACCGCGATGATGGTCGCGGGCATCGGCACCATCGCCGCGGGCGGGATCAGCTGGGTGCCCTCGGGCCCCGACTTCACCCGCTACCTGCCGCGCACGGCCTCCTCCAAGGGGATGGTCGGCGCGACGATCGGCGGCGCGGCCGTGGTCGTCATCCCGATGGTCCTGATGGGCGCCGTGATGGCGGTCGGCACCCCGGACCTGGCCACCGCGCAGGACCCGGTCTCCTTCATCGGCGAGCTGCTGCCGGTCTGGATCGCCGTCCCGTACCTGCTCGTGGCGCTGGTCGGGATGCTGCTGATCAACTCGATGTCGATGTACTCGGCGGGCTTCACCGCGCAGACCCTCGGCATCAAGGTCCCGCGCGCCTGGGCCGTCAGCGTCAACGCCGTCATCAGCCTGGTCTTCGGTTTCCTGCTGATGGTCGTGGCGACCAGCTTCTTCGGGTCGTTCATCTCCTTCCTGACGCTGCTCGCCGTGGCGTTCTCGGCGTGGATCGGCGTCTTCGGCGTGGACATGCTGCGCGGGCGTACGTACGACGCGGACGCGCTGCTGGACACCGGGCGCACCAGCGCCTACTGGTACCGGGGCGGCTTCGCCTGGCAGGCGATGACCGCGTGGGCGCTCGCGCTGGTCGTGGGCCTGCTGTTCACGAAGGTCGACTGGTTCGGCGGTCCGCTCGCGGGCAGCTGGATCGGCGAGAACGGCCTGGGCTGGGCCGCGGGCATCGCGACCTCCGGCCTGCTGTACGCCGTACTGCCGCGCACCAAGGCGCCGGCGGCTCCCGCATCCGCATCCGCATCCCCGGAGGAATCGGCGCTCGCCGGATCCCTGTCCAACTGACGCCACGTCAGCTAGCGTCCCCCTTCGCCCGGCCCGTCACCGCGAGCAGCAAGGCGAAGGGGGACTTCTTCATGCCCATCACCGTGGCCCGGTTCAACCTGATCGACCCGGACGGCACGCCCGAGACCCTCTCCGCCCGCTACCGGGCGGCGCTGGAGATGGCGCGGTACGCCGACGAGCACGGCATCGACACCCTCCAGACCGAGGAGCACCATGGCACCGACAACAACTGGCTGCCCTCGCCCTTCGCCTTCGCGGGCGCCGTCTTCGGCGCCACCCGCCGGATCGCGGTCACCGTCTCCGCGATCATCGGGCCGCTCTACGACCCGCTGAAGGCCGCGGAGGACATCGCGGTCCTGGACCTGCTGAGCGGCGGCCGGCTGGTGACGGTGGCGGGAATCGGCTACCGGCCCGAGGAGTACGAGCAGCACGGCGTCGAGTGGGGCAGGCGCGGCAAGCTCCAGGACGAGCTGCTGGAGACCCTGCTCAAGGCGTGGACGGGCGAGCCCTTCGACTTCCGGGGCCGCACGGTCAAGGTCACCCCGCGCCCGTTCACCCGGCCCCACCCGCTGCTGCTGGTCGGCGGCAGTTCGCGGGCGGCGGCGCGCCGCGCGGCCCGGCTCGGCCTGCCGTTCTTCCCGAGCGCGCACCTGCCGGAGCTGGAGGCGTACTACCTCGCGCGGCTGGCGGAGTACGGCACCGAGGGCTTCTGCATGATGCCCGCGGCCGAGACCCCGCTGCTGCACATCGCCGAGGACCCGGACCGCGCGTGGGCCCGGTACGGGCACCACTTCCTGCACGAGGCGGGCATGTACGCGTCCTGGCAGTCCAAGGACATCCGCTCGGCGGTACGGTCCGGCGCCCGCACGGTCGAGGAGCTGCGCGCGGAGGGGGTGTACCGGATCCTCACCCCGGACGAGGCGGTGACGTACGCCCGGGGCGCGGGCGAGGCGGGCAATCTCGTCCTGCACCCGCTGTGCGGCGGGATGCCGCTGGAGGAGGGGCGGCGCAGCCTGGAACTGCTCTGCGAACGGGTGCTGCCCCGGCTCAAGGACTGAGCCGGGGCAGCACCGCGGAGGAGAGGGGGTGTTGGCGGGGGATGGTTACCCCATCTCCTCCAACGCCTTGCCCTTGGTCTCCGGCACCCACTTGAGGATGAAGGGGATCGAGAGCATGGCGAAGACCGCGTAGATCACGTACGCCCCGGACAGGTTCCAGTCGGAGAGCGTCGGGAACGAGACCGTGATGACCCAGTTGGCGATCCACTGGGCGGCGGCGGCCACACCGAGGGCGGCCGCGCGGATCCGGCCCGGGAACATCTCGCCGAGCAGCACCCAGACCACCACGCCCCAGGAGAGGGCGAAGAAGAGGACGAAGAAGTTGGCGGCGATGAGGGCCACCAGCCCCTGGGTGTGCGGCAGGGCGATGTCGCCGCCGCTGGTGTCCTTGTAGGAGAAGGCCCACGCGGCGAGCGCGAGGGAGATCGTCATGCCGGCGGAGCCGATGAGGGCCAGCGGCTTGCGGCCGATGCGGTCCACGAACACCATCGCGATGACCGTACCGATGATGTTCACGACGGAGGTCTCGAAGGAGTACAGGAACGAGGAGCTCGGGTCGATGCCGACCGACTGCCACAGCGAGGAGCTGTAGTAGAAGATCACGTTGATGCCCACGAGCTGCTGGAAGACGGAGAGCCCGATGCCGATCCAGACGATCGGCAGGAAGGCGAAGCGTCCGCCGAGGAGGTCCTTGAAGGTGGACTTCTGCTCCGAATGGATGGCGTTGTCGATCTCGCGGACCCGGGCGTCGGCGTCGATGCCGTCGCCCTCGACCTCCCGCAGGACGGTCTTCGCCTTGTCCATGCGGCCGACGGACACGAGGAAGCGCGGCGACTCGGGGATGGCGAAGGACAGCAGGCCGTAGAGCACGGCCGGGACCACCATCACGCCGAGCATCCACTGCCAGGCTTCCAGGCCGCCGATCTTGCCGCGCTGGTCGCCGTCGGCGAGGTTCAGGATGCCCCAGTTGACGAGCTGCGAGATGGCGATGCCGATGACGATCGCGGCCTGCTGGAAGGAGGCCAGCCGCCCCCGGTAGGCGGGCGGCGAGACCTCGGCGATGTAGGCCGGGCCGATGACCGAGGCCATGCCGATGCCGAAGCCTCCGATGACGCGCCACATGGCGAGGTCCCACAGGGCGAACGGCAGGGCCGAGCCGATGGCGCTCGCGGTGAACAGGACGGCGGCGATCTGCATGCAGCGGATGCGGCCGATCCGGTCGGCGATGCGGCCGGCGGTGGCGGCGCCGAAGGCGCAGCCGATGAGGGCGGCGGCGATCACCTGGGCGAGGGTCCCCGAACCGACGTCGAAGCGGTCGCGGATGGCCTCGACGGCGCCGTTGATGACGGAGCTGTCGTAGCCGAAGAGGAAACCGCCCATCGCGGCGGCGGCGGTGATGAAGATGACGTGGCCGAGGTGGTCCGGGTGGTCGGGCCGGGACGTGCGTCCGCCGCCTGCCGAGGACACCTGTGATGAGCTGCTGGTCAAGGTCTGCTCCTGCGTGCCCGGCTGCGGTGACGGGCGGATGTGGGGGTGATTCCTTCCAGTGGCGCACAGTTCAAGATCGGGCACCACCCGAAGGGAAGGGCAGCGGGAGCGAGCCTATGTGTTCATTTTATGAAGTCAAGACTTTGTGAGGACTTCGCTGAATCACGACGGGATCGCCCATCCGGCCCACGGTGGACAGATAGTGACTTCACCTCTTGAACGGAAGAGTCGGGTGACGCCTCAGCGGAGGCGCTGGCTGATGACCTTCGATACCCCGTCGCCCTGCATCGAAACGCCGTAGAGCGCGTCCGCGACCTCCATGGTCCGCTTCTGGTGCGTGATCACGATCAGCTGCGAACTCTCCTGCAGCTCCTCCATGATCCGGATCAGCCGCTGCAGGTTGGTGTCGTCCAGGGCCGCCTCGACCTCGTCCATCACGTAGAACGGGCTGGGGCGGGCCTTGAAGATGGAGACCAGCAGGGCCACGGCCGTCAGCGAGCGTTCACCGCCGGAGAGCAGCGAGAGGCGCTTGACCTTCTTGCCCGGCGGGCGGGCCTCCACGTCCACTCCGGTGGTGAGCATGTTGTCGGGATCGGTCAAGATCAGCCGGCCCTCGCCGCCGGGGAAGAGGCGGGAGAAGACCCCCTCGAACTCGCGGGCCGTGTCCAGGTACGCCTCGGTGAACACCTGCTCGACACGTTGGTCGACCTCCTTCACTACCTGAAGGAGGTCCGCCCGGGTCTTGCGGAGGTCCTCGAGCTGCTCGCTCAGGAACTTGTGCCGTTCCTCCAGCGCGGCGAATTCCTCCAGGGCGAGCGGGTTCACCTTGCCGAGCTGCTGGTACGCGCGCTCGGCGGCCCGCAGCCGCTTCTCCTGCTGTGCGCGTACGAAGGGACCCGGCAGGGGGTCGGCGTCCTGCCCCTCGCCGCCCTGCGCGTCGTCGTCGGCGCGCGGGGTCGGGGGGACCGGCTGGTCCGGGCCGTACTCGGCGACCAGCCCGGCGGCCGCCATCCCGAACTCCTCCAGCGCCTTCGTCTCCACCTGCTCGATGCGCAGCCGCTTCTCGGCGCCGAGCACCTCGCCGCGGTGCACGGAGTCGGTGAGCTTGTCGAGCTCACCCTTGAGGTCGCGGCCGCGGGTGCGGGCCTGCGCCAGCTCCCGCTCGCGGACCCCCTTCGCCGACTCGGCGTCCGTACGCTCGCGGTCCGCGCGGGTCAGCGACACCTCGATGTGCGCCAGCAACTGGCGGGCGCCGTCGCCCACCGCCGTGGCCACCCGGGCCTCGTGGCGCCGGCGCGCGGTGCGGCGCTCGGCGCGGGCGCGGGCCTCGCGTTCGGCCCGGGCGGCGCGGTCGAGGGAGTCGGCCCGGCCCGCCAGGGCCTTGACCCGCTCCTCGTGGGTGCGCAGTTGGAGCCGGGCCTCCATCTCGGTCTGCCGGGCGTTGGCGCCGTCGGCCGCGAGCCGGTCGCGGGCCGAGGTGTCCGGCTCCTCCTCGCCGGGCATCTCCTCGGCCACCGCGAGCCGCTCGGCGCACTCCTCCACATCGGCCAGCGCCTGCTCCAGCGCGTCCTGGGCCTTGGCCGCGGCGGCGGCACAGCGCTCGGCCTCGCCCGCCGCGCCCTTGGCCTGGCCGGACAGCCGCCCGAGCTGCTGGGCGACCCCGGCCTTCGCCCGCTCGCCGGCGCGCCGGCGCTCGGCCAGCTCCTCGACCAGGCCGGCGTGCTCGCGGCGGGCCGCCTCGGCGTCGGCCCGGGCCCCGGCCAGCTCCCGGCAACGGACCTCCAGAGCGGCCAGGTCGGCGTCCGCCTCGTCGACGGCGCCCTGCACCTCGATGAGGCTGGGCGCCCCGGCGGCCCCGCCGTGGGCCAGGTGCGCACCGAGGACGTCTCCCCCGACGGTCACCGCGACCCAGTCGGGCCGCGCCGCCACCAACGCCTCGGCGGCGGCCAGATCCGCCACGACCCGGTAACCCCGCACGACCCACCCCACGGCCCGCCGCAGCCCGGCATCTCCCCCGACCAGCTCCCCGACGGCCACCCCGAACCCGTCGTCACCGAACGGCCGGGCCACCGACGCGCCGGGGCCTACCGCCGCGGCCAGGTCCAGCCCACCCGCGCACTCCGCCGCGGAGCCGGAGGGCCGGCCCACCGCAGCACCCGCGCCGCCGCCCACGCCGCCGGCGGGCGCGTGCGCCCCTGCGGGCCCCGCGGGCCCGCCCGCCACCGCAGCCTCCCCGGCCGCACCGGCCGCACCGGGGACCGGAGCCCCTCCGGACTCCGACGCCGAACCGAAGGGCCGGGGCACCGAAGCGCCGGGTCCTGCGGCCTGCGCGGGGCCCACGCCTTCCGGCGAGGAGCCGGAGGGCCGGGGCACGGAAGCACCGGGGCCCTCGCCGCCCACGGGGCCACCCGACCCCGCGGGCACGATCGGCACGGCGGGGTCCACGGCCGCGCCCGGGACATGAGCCCCTCCGGACTCCGACGCCCGGCCGGACGGCCGGGGCACCGAGGCGCCGGGGCCATCGCCGCCCACGGGGCCGGCGGGCGCGTGGGCCCCGGCGGGGCAGCCGGACCCAGCGGATCCCGTGGAGCCGGGGGTCGGGGCCGAGCCTTGGTGAGGGGGTGTGGCGGGGCCAACGGCCGCGGCGGGGTGGGCGGGCGTCGGGTCCCCCGGCTCCGGTGCCGGCCCGGGCGGCAGGGCTTCGGTCACGCCCCGGACGGACGGCGCCGAAGCGGCGGCCACGGCCCGGTCCCGACCCGCGCCCACGCCCGCCGGAGCGCCCGGCTCAGCCGCGGACGCGTGCGGGCCCCCGGCCGTCGGGGCCGGGACGGTCGGGGTGATCAGGAACGTCGCGCGGCCCGCGTCGGCGCGGTGGAGGTGGCGGATCGCTTCGGCGGCGGCCGATGGGGAGGTCACGGCAAGGGCGTCCGCCGCCGCACCCAGCGCCGCCGCGACCGCGACCTCGTACCCCGCCGCCACGGAGAGCCGCTGCGCCGCCGGACCCAGCAGGCCCGCCAGCTGTTCCCGCGCCGCCAGTACCGCCGCGGTGCCGTCCTTGCGCCGCAGGCCCAGCGCCAGCGCCTCCCGCCGGGCCGACACCGCCGCGCGGGACCGTTCCGCCGCCGCCAGCGCGTCCCGGGCCACCGAGAGCGCTTCCTCGGCCGCCGTCAGTTCCGCCCGCGCGCGCTCGTGCTCCGCGGCCACGGACTCCCCCGCATCCAGCGCCCCGACCTCCTCGGCGAGGGCCTCGTACTCCTCCCGCGCCGCCACCGACCGGGATTCCGCTTCGTCCCGGGCGGCCACCAGCCGGTCGATCTCCGCCTGCGCGGCCCCGGCCCGGGAACGGGCCGCGCCCAGGCGGCCGGTCAGCCGGGCCAGGCCCTCGCGCCGGTCGGCGATGGCCCGCGCCGCGTCCCGCAGCCGCCGCTCCTCGCCCTCCAGCGCGCGCTCCAGCTCGGCCCGGTGCTCCGAGGTGTCCTCCAGGGCGCGGGTGGCCGCCTCCAGCGCCGCCGTCAGCTCCGCTTCCTGCTCACGGATCCGCGCGGCCTCCCTCTCCAGGTCCTCGGGATCGCGGCCGCGCCGCTCCTCCTCGACCGGCGCCGTCGCGCTCCTGACCCGCGCCTCGGCCAGCGAAGCCGTCCCACGGACCCGTTCGGCCAGCTGCGACAGCTCGTACCAGGTCTGCTGCGCGCGCTGGAGCCGCGGCGCCAGCGCGCGCACGGCCTCCTCCAGCTCGGCCTCCCGGCGCAGCGCGCCGTCCAGTTCCGCTTCGGCCGATTCCTTGCGCTCCTTGAGGGCTGCCTCGTCCGCGATCTCCGCGTCGAGCGCGCCCTTCAGGGTGACGAGGTCGTCCGCGAGCAGCCGCAGCCGCGCGTCCCGCAGGTCGGCCTGGATGACCGCGGCCCGCCGGGCCACCGCCGCCTGCCGCCCCAGCGGCTTGAGCTGGCGGCGCAGTTCGTCACCGAGGTCCTGGACGCGCGCGAGGTTCGCCTGCATCGAGTCCAGTTTCCGCAGCGCCTTCTCCTTGCGCTTGCGGTGCTTCAGGACGCCGGCCGCCTCCTCGATGAAGGCGCGGCGGCCCATCGGATCGGCGTGCAGGACGGAGTCCAGCTGGCCCTGGCCGACGATGACGTGCATCTCGCGGCCGATGCCGGAGTCGGAGAGCAGCTCCTGGATGTCCAGGAGACGGCAGGTGTCCCCATTGATCTGGTATTCGCTGCTGCCGCCCCGGAACATGATCCGGGTGATGGTGACCTCGGCATAGTCGATCGGCAGCGCGCCGTCGGAATTGTCGATGGTCAGCGAGACCTCGGCGCGGCCCAGCGGCGGGCGGCCGGTGGTACCGGCGAAGATGACGTCTTCCATCTTGCCGCCGCGCAGGGACTTGGCTCCCTGTTCTCCCATGACCCAGGAGAGCGCGTCCACCACATTGGACTTGCCGGAGCCATTGGGGCCGACCACACAGGTGATGCCCGGCTCGAAGCGCAGGGTGGTGGCGGACGCGAACGATTTGAAACCACGCAGGGTCAGGGCCTTGAGATGCACGCCGCCGGACTCTACCTTTCACCTTCGGTTTCACCCATGAAGGTGCAGGGCACATCTGACGTCAATGGAGATGACCAAGGGGCCGCGGAGGCGGAAAGCGGCAGCGGGCGGAGGCGGAAAGCGCGAGCGGAAAGAAAAGAAGGGACGCCGAAGCGTCCCTTGCAGATCAAGCGGTGCTGACAGTTAGCTGGGCGGGCTGACAGTCACAGCGACGAGATCGCGATTCAGGTGAGCGCGGGCTCCGCCTGGGATACGTCGATGTCGATGCTGTCCAGCAGCAAGTCTCCGTGCTGTGCGGCGGCCGCGTTCAGAGCGTCGTTCTCGGACTGGATTCGTCCGAGTTCGGACTCGAGGTCCTGGACGCGCTGCTGAAGCCGTCGCATCTCGGCGAGGAGTCGCGGGTCGGAACCGCCGACGTAACCGAGAAGCGCCTTTGCCATGATGGATGGTCCTCCACACTGAGTGACCGACCGAAGCGGTGTGGGTCGTGAGGGAATCGCACCCGCGTTGTCCGGCAGTGGCTGTCAGTCACTGCGCTCAATACTGCCAACACTGCCAAACAGCTCAGGTGCGCGGGGCTTCCAGCGTCTCACCAAAAAGTTTGACGGTCAACACGATCACGCCCTGTATCGGTGGACGGCCCGTTCCCCGCAAGGGAATGGGAGATCGTCCTCACCTTCGAGCGTTCCACGAATGACCACACTCGGCAACGTATGCGCAGTTCCGGCGGTGTGTAGATGTGATCAGTACACGATCAACGGATCGCGAACCCGTCGTAACCGCCTCGCGGAATTCCCCAGATCTCGGTCACTCCGTCCACCCTCCCGGGCGTGTCGGCGGACCGCAGCCAGTCGAGCAGCCGGTGGCAATTCTCACGTTGACCTTCGGCGACCACCTGTACCCGACCGTCGTCGAGGTTCAGCGCGAAGCCCACGAGGTCGCCGATCTCCAGCGCATTGGCCCTGGTGAACCACCGGAAGCCCACTCCCTGTACCCGGCCGCGTACCCAGGCGGTCACTCGGACATGTTCGTTCATGCGTGAACGCTAACCGGGCGGTCGAATTCAGGTCACCTCACCCCCTCCCCACCATGGGCTACAGTCGCGCCTCAATGCCTCACCCATTTGGGTGAGTAACGGTTGATCTTGGAAGGTGCAGCCGATGGGACGCCACCGACTCCCCGCGCCGCAACACGACGGCCGCCGCGGCAAGCGCGGCGGCACCGCCGTGCGTACCGGTCTGCTGGGCGCCTGCGTGGCAGTGGTCCTGGGGACCGCGGCCGTGACCACCGGCCTGGTGCCGGTCGGCGGCAGCTTCCCCTACGTCGGCCGGAGCGCGGACACCAAGGCCGAGGCCAAGGGCGCCCAGCACGACGACGGCGGCGGCTCGGGCGACGCGAGCGGCCAGGGCGGCCTGGCGAACCTTTCCGGCCGTTCGCCCGATGCCCCGCCCTCCCCGTCCGGGAGCCCTTCCGCCTCACCCTCGCCGTCGCCCTCGGCTTCGGCCTCGCCGAGCCCTTCCGCCTCCGCTTCCGCGTCGGCCTCGGCCTCGCCCTCCCCCACGCCGTCGGCGAAGGCTCCGCGGACGCCCGTACCGGCGCCGCCCAAGCCGAAGCCCGCCGACCCGCCGCCCGCGAAGCCCTCGGTGCCGACCACCGGCGGGGACTCCGCCGAGGAGGCGGCCGTACTGGCGCTGGTCAACCAGGCCCGGGCGCAGGCGGGCTGCGGTCCGGTGCGCCAGAATCCGCCGCTGGCCGCCCTCGCCGGTGCGTTCAGCAAGGACATGGCCGTCCGCGGCTTCTTCGACCACACCGACCCCGACGGGAAGACCCCGTGGGACCGCGCCTCCGCCGCCGGGATCACCAGCCTCGGCGGCGAGAACATCGCCCGCGGGCAGGGCGACGCCGACTCGGTCATGAAGGCGTGGATGGACAGCCCGGGACACCGGGCCAACATCCTCAACTGCGAGTTCCGCACCCTCGGCGTCGGCGCGTACCTCGCCTCCGGCGGCCCCTGGTGGACCCAGGACTTCGGCTTCTAGTCCCGGTCACGGCTCCGACGCCTCGCCGGAACCCCGGCGAGGCGTCGGAGCCGCGCGTCAGGCGGTGGCCGCGACCGCGGCCACGGCCGCGCGGCCCGCGAGGAAGACACGGGTCGTCTCGGCGACGCGGCGGCCGAGGTGCTCGGCCGTCAGCAGGTCCGCCTTGTGCACGCCCTCGACGCCCTGGTCCGCGTTGCTCTGCGCGGCGGCGCCGCTGGAGAACCCGAGGCGGTTGATGTCGTTCTCGGAGCCGGTGCTGGAGTTCCAGCCCGGCTTCAGGCCCAGGTTGATCCAGCTCATGCCGTGCTGTGCGGCCAGCGTCTGGAAGAAGCCCAGGGTGCCGGACTTGTCGCCGCTCTTGGACGCGGAGTTCGTGAAGCCCGCACCCAGCTTGTCCTGCCAGGCGTTGGCGAACCAGCGCTTCGAGGAAGCCTCGGCGAAGACATGGAAGGCGCCGGAGGCGGTGCCCATGTAGGTCGGGGAGCCGAAGACGATCGCGTCGGAGGCGTCCAGGAGTTCCCACTGGGCGTCGTCGATCTCGTCGACCTTGATCAGGTGGACGGTCGCACCGGCATCGGCGGCGCCGGCGCGGACGGCCTCGGCGACAACGGCGGTGTGCCCGTATCCGGAGTGGTAGGCGATCGAGACGACGGGGGCGGGGAGGGCAGTGGACACGGTGGATCTCCTCTGGAACGTGGTGGTGCGTTGGGAGAAGAGAAGCACTAACTTTTGGAAAGCGCAAGCTTCTAGTTAGCGCTGCGCGAGAGTATCCTGTGGGTCATGGAGACCCCTGCCTGTACCGAGAGCGCCGCATCAGCCGGACTGCCGTTCGACGTCTTCGCGCGCGACTGCCCCTCCCGGGAGACCCTGGAGCACGTCACCGGGCGCTGGGGCAGCCTGACGGTCGGCGCCCTGTACGACGGAGCGCGCCGCTTCAACGAACTGCGCCGCCGGGTCGACGGAGTGAGCGAGAAGATGCTCTCCCAGACCCTGCAAGCGCTGGAGCGCGACGGCATCGTGCACCGCGAGGCGCAGCCGACGAACCCGCCGCGCGTCGACTACGAGCTGACCCCGCTGGGCCGGGAGATCGCCGAGCGGCTGCTGTCGCTGATCCACTTCGTCGAGGGCAGCATGACCCCGGTCCTGGCCGCCCGGCAGAGCTACGACGAGAGCCGCGGCGGGCGCTGACAGCGCGGGCAGAAGTAGCTGGACCGGTTCATCCACGGGCGGCGGCGCATGGGGGTGCCGCAGCGCCTGCACCGTTCGTCCTCGCGTCCGTAGGCGTCGAGCGAGCGGTCGAAGTAGCCCGACTCGCCGTTCACGTTGACGTAGAGGCTGTCGAAGCTGGTGCCGCCGACGGCGAGGGCCGCGTTCATCACGTCCCGGACGTGGCCGAGGAGTTCCTGGCTCCGGGGGCGCGTGAGGGTGCCGGTGGGGCGCTCGTAGTGCAGCTTGGCGCGCCACAGCGCCTCGTCCGCGTAGATGTTGCCGATGCCGCTGATCAGGGACTGGTCCAGCAGCGCCCGCTTGAGCGTGCTCCGCTTGGCGCGCAGCGCCGCGTGGTAGCCGGCCTCGTCGAAGGCGGGGTCCAGGGGGTCGCGCGCGATGTGCGCGATGACGTCGGGGAGCCCGTCCGGGGCGTCGGCGACGGTCTGGTGCAGCGACAGCCCGCCGAAGGTCCGCTGGTCGACGAAGCGCAGCTCGGTCCCCGCGTCGTCCGCGAAGCGGACCCGGATGCGCAGGTGCTTCTCGTCGGGGGCCCCGGTGGGCTGGACCAGCAGCTGGCCGCTCATGCCGAGGTGGGCCAGTACGGACAGGTCCTCGTCCAGGGGCAGCCACAGGTACTTGCCGCGCCGCTGCGGGGCGCCGATGGTCCGGCCCGCGAGGCGCGCCCCGAAATCGGCGCCGCCGCCGGGGTGGCGGCGTACCGCACGGGGGTGCAGGACCTCCACGGAGCCGACGGTCCGCCCTGCCACCCATCGCGCCAAACCGCGCCGCACGACTTCGACTTCGGGCAGCTCGGGCACGGTTGTCTCCTCCGGAGGGGCGGTCTTTCTCGGCTCGCTCCGAGCCTACCGCCGGGCCCGGAAACGGGTCCGCCCGCCTCTGCCGGAGCAGGGGCGGGCGGGGAAACTCCCGAAGGAAGGTCAGGCGGTCGGCGTCGGGTCGGCGGGCGTCGGCGCCCCGCCGTCCTCGGCCGGAGCCTCGGCGACAGCCGGTGCGGCGGCGGCAGCGGCTTCCGCCGCGATCCGCTCGTCCGCGGCGGCGCGGATGCCGCGCCACGCGGACTCCGCAGCCTGCTGTTCCGCTTCCTTCTTGCTGCGGCCGGTGCCGGTGCCGTACGAGACACCACCGACGCGAGCAGCAGCGGTGAAGGTCTTCTCGTGGTCCGGTCCGGTCTCGCTGACCAGGTACTCGGGTACGCCGAGCCCCTCGGCCGCGGTCAGTTCCTGGAGACTGGTCTTCCAGTCCAGGCCTGCGCCGAGGTTCGAGGACTTCTCGATGAGCGGGTCGAAGAGCCGGTGAACCAGCTCCGAGGCCGCGTCGAGGCCCTGGTCGAGATAGACCGCGCCGATCACCGCTTCAAGGGTGTCGGCGAGGATGGAGGCCTTGTCCCGGCCGCCCGTGCCTTCTTCGCCCCGGCCGAGCCGGATGAAGAGACCGAGTTCGAGCCCGCGCCCGACCTCCGCCAGCGCACGCGAATTGACCACAGCGGCCCGCAGTTTGGCCAGTTGGCCTTCCGGCAGGTCCGGGTGGGTCCGATAGAGCGTGTCCGTGACCACCAGGCCGAGCACGGAGTCCCCGAGGAACTCCAGCCGCTCGTTGGTGGGCAGACCGCCGTTCTCGTACGCGTACGAACGGTGGGTCAGAGCACGCACCAGAAGGGCGGACTCGAGGTGATACCCGAGCCGCCCTTCCAGAAGCGTGTGGGACGAGGCCGCGTTGTTCGTGTCTGCCTGCGTTTGGCCGCCGGCAAGCTCAGACATTGCGCCTCTCACCAGCCGCTCAGACCTCGAGGACCTGGCGCTTGTTGTAGGTGCCGCAGCTCGGGCACGCAATGTGCTGGAGCTTCGGCTCCTGGCAACGCTCGCACGAAACCAGGGTGGGGACCGCAGCCTTCCACTGCGACCGGCGGTGGCGCGTGTTGCTGCGCGACATCTTCCGCTTCGGAACAGCCACGGCTACTTCTCCTGCTTCTCGGCGGCGCGCTGGACGTCAGATGCGGCGCCGCTCATGTTGTCCTTCTCGTCGTCCTGATCGGTCACGACGAGTCCTTGCAACGCCGCCCAACGAATGTCGGTGGCGTCATGGTGGTGGTCCGGGTCGTCGTTCAGACTGGTCCCGCATTCGGGACACAGTCCGAGACAGTCCTCCCGGCACACCGGCTGCAGCGGCAGTGCGAGCACCACCGCGTCACGCAGCACTGTTTCGAGGTCGAACAAGCCGTCCTCGATGAAGAGCATGTCCTCATCATTCTCAACGTCGTCGCCCGGTTCCGTTTTCACACGGCCCCGGTCGTCGGCGTCAGGGTACGAGAACATCTCCTGGAAGTCCGCCTTGAGCTCGCGCTCCACGGCCTCCAGACACCTTACGCACTCTCCGGCGGCCAGTGCACGGGCGGTGCCTGTGACAAGCACCCCTTCCATGACCGACTCCAGCCGGAGCTTCAGCTTCACCGGCGCGCCTGCCGGCACTCCGATGACGTCGGCGATACCGAAGTCCGCCGGCGCCGCGACCTCGCGGGTCAGCCGCAGCAACGCACCAGGACGCCGACCCAGCTCGTGCGTGTCGAACACGAGGGGGTTGCGGTGATCGAGGTGGGTGTTCAGGGCTGGTCCTGCTTTCAGAAATCGCTGAGCTGTTTGCCGCTTGCGGGCAGCAAGGATCGCAGCGCATACGCGCGACCGAAGAGCCAGGATACCCGCCGCTTCGCTCTGAGCCCAATCCGGGCCGGGGCGAGGACGGGGCATCCCTCAGCCGCAGCTCAGCGGCCCTGTTCGTACTGGCGCAGCTGGTCCAGGTTGATCATGCTGGTGTCGAAGAGGCTGGTCTCGTCGAGGGCCTGCTGCCCCGACTGCGGGTGCCCGGTCTGCTGGTGGCCCGGCTGCTGGTGGCCCGGCTGCTGGTGCCCGGTCCGCTGCTGCGACTGGCCCTGCTGCTCGTAGGCCGCGTACGGGTCCGGCTGCCGGGCGTGCTGCTGCTGGTACGCGGCGTACGGGTCCGGCTGCTGCGGGGTCTGCTGGTAGCCGTAGGCGTCCTGGTAGCCGTACCCGTCCGGCTGGTGCGCCGGCTGCGCGGGCGGCTGCTGGTAGGCGTAGGCGTCGTAGACGGGCTCCTGCGGCGTCTGGGACTGCTGCTGCGGAATGACCGCCACCGGTTCCGCCAGACCGGCCAGGAAGTCCGCGTCGCTCGTCGTGTGGGCCTGCCCGCCCGCCGCGTCCTGGGCCGCCATGTGCGCGCCGAGCTCGTCCGTGGGCGTCCGGCCGGTCAGCTTCTGGCGGCCCCGGCCGACCGCCTCCAGGGTCTTGGACAGCACCGCCTCGAAGGTCGCCAGCTTCGTGTCGACGTAGGCGTCGGCCTGGCGGCGCTGGGTCTCGGGGTCCTGGCTGCGCTCCGGCGCGTCCGCGTCCGCGAACCCGTGCTCGTCCAGCCCGGGCCCGCGCCCCAGCAGCTTCTCGCGGCCCCGGTCCACGGATCCGATGGTCTTGGAGAGGACCACCTCGAAGTTGGCGAGCTTGCTGTCGACGTAGTCGTCCGCCTCGGCGCGGATCTCCTCGGCCTCCCGGCGGGCCTCCGCCAGGATCCGGTCCGCCTCGCCCTGCGAGCGCCGCGCGACCTCGGTGTCGGAGACCAGCGAGCCCCGCTGGGCGTGCGCGGACTCGATGATCCGGTCCGCCTCGCGGCGGGCCTCCTCGACCATCTGCTCGCGCCCGCCGATCAGCTCCCGCGCCTGGGCGAGCGAGCCGGGCAGCGCCTGGCGCACCTCTTCGAGCTGCGCCAGCAGCTCGGCCCGGTTGATCACGCACGAGGCGGACATGGGCATGGACCGGGCTCCGCCGACCGACGCGACGATCTCGTCGAGCTTCTTCTGCACGTCCACGGTGGCTCGCACTCTCTCGGCCTCAGGCGTTTCCTGAGACGGACGGGTCGACTGTACGGCCACCGGGTGGCCCGCCGACAGCGAGTCGCGCGGCGTCAGTTGCCGCGCAGCCGCTCCATGAGCTTGGTGTGGACGAAGGCCGGCAGCAGGTGGGAGACGTCGCCGCCCCAGGTCGCCACCTCCTTGACCAGCGAGGAGGAGAGGAAGCTGTAGGTCGGGTTGGTCGGCACGAAGAGCGTCTCGACCCCGGTGAGGCCGATGTTCATCTGGGCCATCTGGAGCTCGTAGTCGAAGTCGCTGACCGCGCGCAGCCCCTTGACGATGGCCGGGATGTCGCGCTGCTTGCAGAAGTCGACGAGCAGTCCGTGGAAGGACTCGACCTCGACGTTCCCGTAGTCGGCGGTGGCCTCGCGGATCAGCTCGATCCGCTCCTCGATGCTGAAGAGGCCCTGCTTCGACTGGTTGATCATCACGGCGACATGCACGACGTCGTAGAGCCTGGCGGCTCTGCCGATGATGTCGAGGTGTCCGTTGGTGATGGGGTCGAACGACCCCGGACAGACGGCGCGGCGCAACTGCGGTCCCTCGCTCTCCGGTGCGGGCATCATGACTCTTCGCAGGTGTTGGCGGCGCGACCGTACCAAAGGGTGCCTTCGCCGTACCGCCGGGAGCGGAGCGGCTCGAAACCGTCGGGCCAGGGGAACGCACCGCTTCTGGTGCTGCGTTCCACGGTGACGAGCGCATCGTCGGTGAGCCAGGCATTCGACCGGAGTGTGAGCAGGATCTCGGCAAGATCGCCGTGCGCGACCTCGTACGGCGGGTCCAGGAAAACGATGTCGTACGGCTCCCCCGACGCCCGGACCGCCACGATCTGCTCCGCCTTGCCCGCCCGGAACTCGGCTCCCGGCAGGCCCAGCGTCGCGATGTTCTCGCGGATCGCCTTCGCGGCCTTGGCGTCGGCCTCGACGAGCAGAGCGTGCGCGGCGCCGCGCGAGAGGGCCTCCAGAGCGACCGCGCCGGAGCCGCCGTACAGGTCGAGGACCCGGGCCCCCTCGACTCCGTGCAGCGACTCCCAGGTGGAGAAGAGGCCTTCGCGCATCCGGTCGGAGGTCGGCCGGGTGCCGGTGCCGGGCGGCACGGCGAGGCGTCGTCCACCGGCGCTGCCGGCGATCACGCGGGTCATGTGGGGGTCCTTCGCTCAGGGAATGCTCGCGGCTCCACGATAGGACCTCCCGCACGGACCCTCCTGGTCAGCCCTTCTCCAGGTACTGCTCCCGCTCGGTGTCGAGCAGCGCGTCGAGCGCGGTCAGCAGACCCGGCAGGCCGGTCAGCCCGGGGTCCTCGGCGACGACCCGGGCGGCCTCCTCGCGGGCCTGCGCGATGACCTCCTCGTCCTCGATGACGGACAGCATCCGCAGCGAGGAGCGCACGCCGGACTGGGCCTGGCCGAGGACGTCGCCCTCGCGGCGCTGTTCGAGGTCGATCCGGGAGAGCTCGAAGCCGTCGAGGGTGGCGGCGACGGCGGCGAGCCGGGCCCGCGCGGGGCTGGCCTCGTGCATCTCGCTGACCAGCAGGCACAGCCCGGGGGCGGAGCCGCGCCCGACGCGGCCGCGCAGCTGGTGCAGCTGGGACACCCCGAACCGGTCCGCGTCCATGATCACCATGACGGTGGAGTTCGGTACGTTCACCCCCACCTCGATGACGGTCGTGGCGACCAGCACCTTCACCTCGCCCGCCGCGAAGCGCCGCATCACGGCGTCCTTGTCGGCCGGGTCCATCCTGCCGTGCAGCACTTCGACGGACAGCCCGGCGAGCGGGCCCTTCGCCAGCTGCTCGGCGATCTCCAGCACGGCGAGCGGCGGGCGCTTGTCCCCGTCCTCCTCCGCCGCGGCCTTCTTCTTGGCGGCCTTGGGGTCGTCCTCGCCGTCGCCGATGCGCGGGCAGACCACGTAGGCCTGGTGCCCCTTCTCGACCTCTTCGCGGACCCGCTCCCAGGCCCGGGTCAGGAAGTGGGGCTTGTCCTTGGCGGGCACGACATGGGTGGCGATCGGGGAGCGCCCGGCCGGGAGCTGGTCCAGGACGGAGGTCTCCAGGTCGCCGAAGACCGTCATCGCGACGGTGCGCGGGATCGGGGTCGCGGTCATCACGAGCAGGTGCGGGGGCTGCTTGCCCTTGGAGCGCAGGGCGTCGCGCTGCTCCACGCCGAAGCGGTGCTGCTCGTCGACGACGACCAGCCCGAGGTCGTGGAACTTGACCTTGTCCTCGATCAGGGCGTGGGTGCCGATGACGATCCCGGCCTCGCCGGTGATCAGGTCGAGGAGCGCCTGGCGCCGGGCCGGGGTGCCCATGGAGCCGGTGAGCAGCACCACCTTGGTCCCCCGGTCGGAGCCGCCGAGCAGCCCGGCCTCGGCGAGGTCGCCCATCATCTCGGTGATCGAGCGGTGGTGCTGCTGGGCGAGCACCTCGGTGGGCGCGAGCATCGCGGCCTGTCCGCCGCTGTCGACGACGGCGAGCATCGCGCGCAGCGCGACCATTGTTTTTCCCGAGCCCACCTCGCCCTGGAGGAGGCGGTGCATGGGGTGGTCGGTGGCGAGGTCGTCGAAGATCTCGCGGGAGACCGTGACCTGGCCGTCGGTGAGGGTGAAGGGGAGCTTGGCGTCGAAGGCGTCCAGCAGGCCGCCGGGGGCCGGGCGGCGCGGGACGGCGGGGAGCAGGGTGTCCGCGTGCCGGCGGCGGGCCAGGGCGACCTGCAGGACGAAGGCCTCGTCCCACTTGAGGCGTTGCCGCGCGGCTTCGACGTCGGCCTTGGTGCGCGGCCGGTGGATCCCCAGCAGGGCTTCGGTGAGCGGGAGCATCCCACGGCCCTCGCGCAGCGCGGGCGGCAGCGGGTCCACGGCCTCCTGGGCGCTGGGCAGGACCGCGTCGACCGCCTTGGCGATCTTCCAGGACTCCAGCTGCTTGCAGGCCGGGTAGATCGGGATCAGCTGCTGGGCGAAGGCGTCCACGGCGTCGGCGGTACTGGCGTCCACGCCCAGGGGTTCGTAGGCGGGGTGGGCGAGCTGGAGCTTGCGGTTGAACATCGAGACCTTGCCCGCGAACATCGCGCGGCTGCCGGGGAGCAGGTCCTTGTGCGGTTTGTGGACGCCCGCGCCGAAGAAGACGAGTTGGAGGCGGCCGCTGCCGTCGGTGATGGTCACCTCCAGCCGCTTGCCGCGCCCGCCGTTGAAGGTGAGGACGCGGGCGTCGGCGACCTGGGCGACGACGGTGACGTGCTCGTCGATCTGGTCGGCCAGCTCCGCCAGCGAGGTCAGCTCGCCGCGCTCGGCGTACCGGCGCGGGTAGTGGTGCAGCAGGTCCAGGGCCGTGTGCAGGCCGAGCTGCTCGGCCAGCACCTTGGCGGTGGCGGGGCCGAGGGTCTTCTTGAGGTCTTCGTCGAGCGCGGGCACCCGTTCATTGCACACCATGCCGGTGACAACGGGGGTGTCCGACCCCCGGCCGGCCGCCCTCCGCTGCCCTGTCCCGGCCCGCCCGGCTACTCGACGCCGATCAGCAGGGGCGCGGAGTACCGCCCGCCGCGGTAGGTGACGGTGTCCACGGCCAGGTGCCCGTGCTGTACGTACGCCTCCAGACGGGCGGCGAGCGCGTCCGGCACCTCCGGTCCCAGGACCAGGGTGACGAGTTCGCCGCCGGAGCCCAGCATCCGCTCCAGGACGGCTTCGGCGGTCTCCTCCAGCCCGGAGCCGATGACCGCGACGTCCCCGTCGATGAGCCCGAGGACGTCCCCGGCCTGGCAGATGCCGGCCGAGGTGAAGGACTGCCGCTCGGCGATGGCCAGTTCGCCGTGGCGGGTGGCTCCGGCGGCGGCGGTCATGGCGACCACGTCCTCGTCGAAGGTGGCGTCGGGGTCGTGCACGGCGAGGGCGGCGAGGCCCTGGACGGCCGACCGGGTGGGGACGACGGCGACCCGTACGCCGTCGGCGCGCGCCCGTTCGGCGGCGGCCACGGCGGCCGCGCGCTGTTCGGCGCCGCCGGGCAGCAGGACCACCTCGCGGGCGTGGGCCCGCCGGACGGCGGCGGCGATCTCGGCGGCGGCGGGGGGTTCGCCGGGCAGGACGAGCACGGTGGTCGCGCCCGCCTCCTGGCAGAGCCCGGCCAGTCCCTCGCCCTGGACGACGGCGACCACGGCCCGCTGGGCGCGCTCGGTGCGGGCGCGGCGCCGCTCGTCGCCGAAGTGGGTGATGCGGATCCGGTACGGCCGTCCCGCGACCACCCCGGCCTCCACGGCGGCGCCGGGATCGTCGACATGGACGTGGACGTTCCACAGCCCGTCCCCGCCGACGACCACCAGCGAGTCCCCGAGCTGGTCCAGCGTTTCGCGCAGCCCGTCGACCGCCGCGTCCGGGGCCTCCAGCAGGTAGATCACCTCGTACCCGGGCCCGTCCGGCTCCTCGGCGCAGGGCTCCGCCGGAGCCGGTACGGCCACGGCCCGCCCGCGCACCGGTTCCTGGGCCACCTCCTGGCCGGACAGGGCCTGCCACAGCGCCCCGAGCACGGCGACCACGCCGCAGCCCCCCGCGTCCACGACCCCGGCCCGGCCCAGCGCGGCCAGCTGCCCCGGGGTCTCGGCCAGGGCGGCGCGGGCGCCGTCGTAGGCGGCGCGGGCCACGTCGACGGCGCTCCCGGCGGCCGCCTCGGCGGCTTCGCCGGCCCGCGCCGCGGCGGCGGCGACGGTGAGCATGGTGCCCTCGACGGGGTGCGCGACGGCCTGGTACGCCGATTCCGCGGCCCGGGTCAGGGCCCCGGCCAGCAGTCCGCCCGACGTGGTCGCGCGGGGTTCCCCGCCGAGTACGTCGGCCACCCCGCGCAGCAGCTGCGCGAGGATCGTTCCGGAGTTCCCCCGGGCGCCTATGAGGGCTCCGTGGGCGTAGGCGCGTACGGCCACGGCCAGCGAGGCCGGACCGTCCCCGGCGGCGTCGGCGCCCTCCTGGACCTCACCTCCGGCCCCTGTGCCCTCGCTCACATCCGCCGGGTTCCCGAAGGCGGCTTCCAGCGAGCGGGAGGCCGAGCAGGCGGTCAGGTAGAGGTTGGTCCCGGTGTCGGCGTCGGCGACCGGATAGACGTTGATCGCGTCGATGTCCTCGCGGGCCCGGCCCAGTGCGGTCAGGGTCAGGGAGCTCCAGGTGCGCACCGCGGCGGCGTCCAGGGTGAGCGGCTCGTGCGGCACCGGGTGTTCCTCCTTGGGCGGGCGAGGGTTCACCGCAGGGTAACGAAGGGCGGGCCCGGCGGGGGGTGCACCCGGGGCGGGGCCCGTGGTGGCCATGGTAGTTTTCTTGGACGGACGCAGTCGTTGTATGCTGCTCCGGTTGCCCGATGAGAGTCGGGCCATTCCCCCGGCAAACCACTTCAGATCTCTGATTCCGGTGCGCCGGTTTCACTGTAATTGCATCTGAAGTCTTTGGAGTGACCTGTGGCTGCCAACTGCGACGTTTGCGCCAAGGGGCCGAGCTTCGGCAACAGCATCTCCCACTCGCACCGCCGCACCTCGCGTCGCTGGAACCCGAACATCCAGCGCGTCCGTGCCGTGGTCAATGGGACGCCGAAGCGCCTCAACGCCTGCACCTCGTGCATCAAGGCCGGCAAGGTCTCGCGCTGACGCCTTCCGTCGTCGTAAGCGCAGCCCTTCCGGTTGCCAAAAAGGCCGGTCCACCTCGGTGGACCGGCCTTTTGCCTTGTCATGAGCGGTTTCGGCCGCCCCGGAATCGCTTCCGGGGCGGCCGTACGTCGTTACCGGGACCGCCAGGCGTGGTCCACCGGGCCGATGCCGGCACCGAGGGCGAAGCCGGCCGCGACCGCGCCCGTGACGTAGTCCTTGGCCGCGGTGACCGCCGCCGGGACGTCCAGCCCCTTGGCCAGGCCCGCCGCGATCGCGCTCGCCAGGGTGCAGCCGGTGCCGTGCGTGTGCCGGTTGTCGTGGCGGGCGGCGCGCAGCCACAGCTCCGTGGCACCGTCGCTCAGCAGGTCCACGGCCTCGTGTCCGGCCGCGAGGTGGCCGCCCTTGATCAGGGCCCAGCGCGGCCCGTGTCCGAGGACCGCGTCGGCGGCCCGCCGCATGTCGTCCTCGCTCTCCACCCGTACGCCCGTGAGCTGCGCCACTTCGTCGAGGTTCGGGGTGGCCACGGTGGCCCGCGGCAGGAGCTGTGACCGTACGGCCTCCAGCGCGGACGCGGCGAGCAGCGCGTCCCCGTGCTTGGAGACCCCGACGGGGTCCACCACGGCCGGGGCCGCGGTGTCCGCCAGCAGCGCGGCCACGGTCTCCACGAGGACCGCGGAGGAGAGCATGCCGGTCTTGACCGCCCCGACCCCGATGTCGTCCACCACGGCCCGGTACTGGGCCGTCACGGCCTCGGGGGGCAGCTCCCACACCCCGCGCACCCCGAGGGAGTTCTGGGCGGTCACGGCGGTGACCACGCTCATCCCGTGCACCCCGAGGGCCAGCATGGTCTTGAGGTCGGCCTGGATGCCCGCGCCGCCGCCGGAATCGGATCCGGCGACGGTCAGGCACAGCGGTGGCGCACCGCTCATCGCGGGAGTTCCTGCGGGTCGGGCCCGAAGTGGTCCCAGCCGCCGGTGCTGGTCCAGGGCGCGCCGTCCACGGTCACCTGGGGCAGCGCGGAGCGGTTGAGCACCTCCCCGATGACCTTCCAGCGGGCCGGGAGCTTCACGTCCGGCGGGAAGGTCGCCACGATCGCGTGGTCCTCTCCCCCGGTGAGGACCCACTGGAGCGGGTCGACGCCGACGGCCTGCCCGATGTCGTGCATCTGGGTCGGGATGTCGACGGCGGCCGAACGCAGGTCGATGCGGACCTTGCTGGCCTCCGCGATGTGCCCGAGGTCCGCGACGAGGCCGTCGCTGACGTCGGTCATGGCGGTGGCGCCGAGTCCGGCGGCCGCGGGGCCCGCGTGGTACGGCGGCTCGGGCCGCCGGTGTGCCTCGACGAAGGCCCGCGGGGAGCGGAACCCCCGGGAGAGCACCGCGAATCCGGCCGCGGACCAGCCGAGCCAGCCGGTGACGGCGACGACGTCGCCGGGCCGGGCGCCGGAGCGCAGCACGGGGTCGTGGTTGCGCAGGTCGCCGAGGGCGGTGATGGCCACGGTGATGGTGTCCCCGCGGACGACGTCCCCGCCGACCACGGCCGCGCCCGCGACCTGGCATTCGTCGCGCAGCCCGTCCATCAGCTCGGTCGGCCAGGTGACCGGCAGTTCGGCCGGTACGACGAGGCCGAGCAGCAGCGCCGTCGGCACCGCGCCCATGGCGGCGATGTCGGCCAGGTTCTGCGCCGCGGCCTTGCGCCCGACGTCGTAGGCGGTGGACCAGTCGCGCCGGAAGTGCCGTCCCTCCAGCAGGATGTCCGTGCTGGCCACGACCCGCCGGTCGGGCGCGGACACGACCGCGGCGTCGTCGCCGGGCCCGAGCCGGACCGCCGGGGTGGTGGTCAGCCGTGAGGTCAGCTCTTTGATGAGCCCGAACTCCCCCAGCTCGCCGACAGTGCCCTTCATCGCTGTGCTCCTTCTGGCCCAGTCCGCTCGCGGTCGCGAGCCGTCCCAGCTCTGGGTACCGTCAACTGATACGTCAACTTCTGCTCTCCGTACGCCCCGCTGCGCGTGGCGCCGGGCCCCCGGGTCTCCCCGTGGCGCGCGGCGACGCGGTACCGTGGCGTCCCTTTCTCCCCGGGACCGGGACACCCCTCCCGAAGATTAGGGGAAATGATCCTCGCGGCCGCTCTGGAGGTTCCGTGGTACAGGCGTACATCCTCATCCAGACCGAGGTGGGCAAGGCATCGGTGGTGGCCGAGTCGATCGGCCGGATCCAGGGGGTGATCCAGGCCGAGGACGTGACGGGGCCGTACGACGTGATCGTGCGCGCCCAGGCCGACACCGTGGACGAACTCGGCCGCATGGTGGTCGCCAAGGTCCAGCAGGTGGAAGGAATCACCCGCACCCTGACCTGCCCGGTCGTCCATTTGTAGCCCCCGTCTACTCTTGGCCGGTGATGTCCCTCCACCGCCGGCCCGTCCGTCTGCTGGCCCTGCCCGCCCCGATGGCCGTACTCGCCGTGGCAGTCCTCGCGGGCTGCTCCGGGGGTACCGCCCGGGCCCGGGTCGATCCCCCGCCCGCGCCGCCCGCCGATGTCGCGGGGCTCTGTGCCACGCTGCACGAGGGGCTCCCCGAAACGGTGGCCGGCCTGGAGCGGACCGACACCGCACCGCGTTCCGACCTGACCGCCGCGTGGGGCGGCTCGGCGATCGTACTGCGGTGCGGTATCCCCAAGCCCCCCACGATGTCGGATCCGTCGCAGGACGGCGTCGAGGTCAACGGTGTGGGGTGGCTGCTGGAGCCGCTCAAGGACGGCGGTTTCCGTTTCACTTCCGGGCTGCGGCTCGCGTACACCGAGGTCACGGTGGACAAGGAGCACGCCAAGGACACCGGTTTCCTGGTGCCGCTGTCGGCCGCCGTGAAGAAGTCGGTGCCCGAGGGCATCTCCTCCTACTGAGAACCGCCCGCCGGATCATGACCCGGCGGGCGGTCGCTCGTACGTCGTCCCGTACTGCGGTGTCGGCTAGCGCAGCCCGGTGGAGCGGCGCAGGGCCGCCTGGAGCAGGCGGTCCACCAGCTCCGGGTACTCGATGCCGCTCTCCTGCCACATGCGCGGGTACATGGAGATGGGGGTGAACCCCGGCATCGTGTTGATCTCGTTGATGACGAAGGTGCCGTCCTCCGTGAGGAAGAAGTCGGCGCGCACCAGGCCCTCGCAGGACGCGGCCTCGAAGGCCTCGATCGCGAGCCGCTGGACCTCGGCGGTCTGCTCCGGGGTCAGCGGGGCGGGGACCAGGCCGGAGGCGGAGTCGATGTACTTCGCCTCGAAGTCGTAGAAGTCGTGGCTGGAGACCGGCGGGATCTCGGCGGGCACGCTCGCGCGCGGACCGTCCTCGAACTCCAGCACTCCGCACTCGATCTCGCGGCCGCGCAGCAGCGCCTCCACGATGACCTTCGGGTCGTGGCGCTGGGCTTCCTTGAGGGCGTCGTCGAGGCCGGACGGGTCGTCGACCTTGGTGATGCCGATGGAGGACCCGGCGCGGGCGGGCTTGACGAACAGCGGCCAGCCGTGTTCGGCGGCGAAGCCCAGGATCTTCGCGCGGGCGGCGCTCTCGTCCTGCTCCCACTCGCGGGGGCGGATGGTCACGTACGGGCCGACGCGCAGCCCGAAGGAGGTGAACACCCGCTTCATGTAGTCCTTGTCCTGGCCGACGGCCGAGGCGAGGACGCCCGAGCCGACGTACGGGATGCCGGACAGTTCGAGGAGGCCCTGGAGGGTGCCGTCCTCGCCGTAGGGGCCGTGCAGGACGGGGAAGACGACGTCGACCTCGCCCAGCGCCTTGGGCACGGCGCCGGGTTCGGTGTAGACGACCTCGCGACTGGCCGGGTCGACCGGGAGCACCACGGCGCCCTCGGCGGATTCGGACAGCTCCTCGACGCTGGGGAGCCGGCGGTCGGTGATGGCCATCCGCTCGGGCTCGTCGGCCGTCAGGGCCCACCGGCCGTCCGCGGTGATGCCGATGGGCAGCACCTCGTACTTGGACCGGTCGATGGAGCGCAGAACCGCGCCCGCAGTGACGACCGAGATGGCGTGTTCGGAGCTGCGGCCGCCGAACACGACGGCCACACGCGGCTTGCGACCCTGCTGGTCAGGGCTCTGGGAGGAGTTCTGGCTGCTCATATCGGTCCGAGAGTACCCGGTCCGCGTACCGGAACGGAGTCAGCGGCGTTCCGGTTTGGCACTGCGGCCCATGAGTTCCTTCAGCGCGACCAGCGGCGGCTTGCCGTGGTGGACGATGTCGACCACGGTGTCCGTGATGGGCATGTCCACTCCGTGGCGGCGCCCCAGGTCGGCCACCGATTCGCAGGACTTGACCCCCTCGGCGGTCTGCCGGGTGACCGCGATGGTCTCCTCCAGGGTCATCCCGCGGCCGAGGTTGGTGCCGAAGGTGTGGTTCCGGGAGAGCGGCGAGGAGCAGGTGGCGACCAGGTCGCCGAGGCCCGCGAGGCCGGAGAAGGTGAGCGGGTCGGCGCCCATCGCCAGGCCCAGCCGGGTGGCTTCGGCCAGGCCGCGGGTGATCAGGGACCCCTTGGTGTTGTCGCCGAGGCCCATGCCGTCGGCGATGCCCACGGCGAGGCCGATGACGTTCTTGACGGCGCCGCCCAGCTCGCAGCCGATGACGTCGGTGCTGGTGTACGGGCGGAAGTACGGGGTGTGGCAGGCGGCCTGCAGGCGCTGGGCGACGCCCTCGTCGACGCAGGCGACCACGGCGGCGGCGGGCTGCCGGGCGGCGATCTCGCGGGCCAGGTTGGGCCCGGTGACCACGGCGACGCGCTCGGAGGGGACCTTGGCCACCTCTTCGATGACCTCGCTCATCCGCTTGGCGCTGCCGAGTTCGATGCCCTTCATCAGGGAGACGAGCACGGCGCCGGCGGGGAGCAGCGGGGCCCATTCGGCGAGGTTGCCGCGCAGGGTCTGGGAGGGGACGGCGAGGACGACGAAGTCGGCGCCGCGGGCGGCCTCGGCCGCGTCGGTGGTGGCGCGCAGGTTCGCGGGCAGCTCGACCCCGGGGAAGTAGTCCGGGTTGGTCCGGCCGGTGTTGATGGCGTCGACCACCTCGGCGCGGCGGCCCCACAGGGTCACCTCGCAGCCGGCGTCGGCGAGGACCATGCCGAAGGCCGTGCCCCAGGAGCCGGTTCCGAACACGGCCGCCTTGACGGTGGGCGTCACTTGCTGTCCTCCCCCGCGGCCTTGCGCCGCTGTTCCACCCTGGCCTTGCGGTGGTCGTACGGCTGCGCGGGAGCGGTCTCTCCGCGCAGTTCCTCCAGCAGCTCCGTGATGGCCGCCATGATGACTTCGGTGACGGCCTTGAGGACGTCGGGGGTGGGCTCCAGACCGTGGAACTCGGAGAGGTCCACGGGCGGTCCGGCGAGCACCTGGAGGGTCTTGCGCGGGAAGAGCCGGACCCTGTTCTCCTTGGCGTACGGCGGCACCGCGAGGTTCGCGCCCCACTGGGCCACCGGGATGACGGGGGCCTTCGTCAGGAGGGCGACCCGGGCGGCGCCGGTCTTGCCGGCCATGGGCCACTGGTCGGGATCCCGGGTGAGGGTGCCCTCCGGATAAAAGGCCACGCATTCCCCCCGCTCGATCGCGGCCACGGCGGCCCGGAATGCGTCCAGGGCGTTGGTGGTCTCGCGGTAGACGGGGATCTGGCCGGATCCGCGCAGGATCGAGCCGACAATCGGCACCTTGAAGAGGGCGGCCTTCGCGAGCAATCGGGGCACCCGGCCGGTGTTGTACTGGAAGTGCGCGTAGGAGAGCGGGTCCAGATACGAGTTGTGATTGACGGCGGTGATAAATCCGCCCTCGGCCGGAATGTGCTCCATTCCCCGCCAGTCCCGCTTGAAGAGCAGTACCAGCGGCGGCTTTGCGATGACCGCCGCCAGGCGGTACCAGAAGCCGATTCTGCGGCGGGACACTCGGACACCTTCCTCTAGGACCGGGTGCGCGCCTTGGGCACCTGGCCGGGACAAGTCTCTCCCCGGGTCCGGTCTCTGTCGAGAACACCGTACGCCCCGCTCGCGCGACCGGGCCGCCGGGCTGCCCGGGAGGGGGGTGACAATGGCCGACGTATGTGCGAGAACGCGTCCATGACACGTCCACGGGAAAGGGGCCGGCCACGAACGCCGTCTGGAGCCTGGTGATCCCGCTCAAGCCGCTGTCCGTGGCCAAGAGCCGTCTGGCGGCGGCGGCCGGGGCCGACCGGCCCCGGCTCGCGCTGGCGTTCGCGCAGGACACCGTGGCGGCGGCGCTGGCCTGCGCGGCGGTCCGGGATGTGGTGGTCGTCACGGACGATCCGCTGGCCGGGGCGGAACTGGCCGCACTGGGCGCGCGGATCGTGGCGGACCGGCCGGCCGCCGGGCTCAACGCGGCGCTGGCCCATGGCGCGCGGGCGGTCCGGGCGCTGCGGCCGGGTGCGGCGGTGGCCGCGATGAACGCGGATCTGCCCGCGCTGCGGCCACCGGAATTGCTACGGGTGCTCGAAAACGCGGCGGTATTTCCCCGGGCATTCCTGGCGGACGCGGCAGGAATCGGGACGACGCTGCTTTCCGCCGCACCGGGCGTGGAATTGTCCCCCGCGTTCGGCGGCCCGTCCCGGGCCCGGCATTCCGCGTCGGGGGCGGTGGAAATCACGCTCCGGGGCGTCGACAGCGTGCGCCGGGACGTGGATACGGCGGCGGACCTGCGCGAGGCGCTGGTGCTGGGCCCCGGGCCGTACACGGGGCGCTGCGCGGCCCGGCTGCGGGCCCGGGTGCCCGCGGTCCGCCCGGAGGCCCGATAGCCTGCGCTCATGCAGGCAACGGCGTTCACCTACGACTCCCAGACCCGCGGCGGAAGTGTGCTGCTAGACGACGGCACCCCGGTGCCCTTCGGGGCCGCGGCGTTCGACGCGGGCGGCCTGCGGCTGCTGCGCGCGGGACAGCGGGTGCGGATCGAGACCGAGGGCGCGGGCGCGGACCTGCGGATCACCCTGATCACCTTGCAGACCTTCGTTTAGGGGCGCCTTCGCGCAGGGCCGTCCGGGTCCGGACAGCACCGCGGGCCGGCCCCCCTGCCGTGGGGGGCCGGCCCGACGTGTGTGACGTACGCCTGCTTACTTCTTGCGGGCGGTGGTCTTCTTCGCGGTGGCCTTGCGCGTCGCCGTCTTCTTCGCCGGAGCCTTCGTCGCGGCGGTGGCCTTCTTGGCCGCCGGAGCGGTCTTCTTGGCCGTGGCCGTGGCCTTCTTGGCGGTCGCGACGGCCTTCTTGGCCGTGCTGGCCTTCTTGGCGGCCGGCGTGGCCTTCTTGGCGACCGTGGTCTTCGCGGCCGACTTCTTGACCACCGTGGCGGTGGTCTTCTTCGCCGTGGTCTTCTTGGCGACCGCGGTCTTCGCCGCCGCCTTCTTGGCGGTGGTGGCCTTCTTGGCGGCGGCCTTCTTGACCGTCGCGGAAGCGCCGCCGGTCAGGCTGCCCTTGGGCGCCTTCTTGACCGAGACCTCGCCACCCTTGGGGAGCTTCTTGGTGCCGCTGACCAGGTCCTTGAAGCCCTGGCCCGCGCGGAAGCGGGGAACCGAGGTCTTCTTGACCCGGACGCGCTCACCCGTCTGCGGGTTCCGGGCGTAGCGGGCCGGGCGGTCGACCTTCTCGAACGAGCCGAAGCCCGTGACCGAGACCCGGTCGCCGGCGACCACCGCACGGACGATCGCGTCGAGTACCGCGTCGACAGCGTCCGCGGCCTGCTGACGGCCGCCCACCTTGTCGGCAATCGCTTCTACGAGCTGCGCCTTGTTCACGTCTTCCCCTTCGGAGACTTCGCCAGAACGAATGTGTTCAAGCTTATTTCGCACGTTAGGCGGATATATACCGCAAATCAAACACGAAACGGGCTAATCACCCTAGTGCCGCAACGATGTAGGCCGTTACGGAGTTCCTTCGCATCAGTCGCCTTCAGGGAATCGACCCTCGTCGAGGTCCTTCATCAACCTGTCCAGGCGCCTTGCCGCATCGGCGAGATCGTGCTTCGCCGCTGCCGTGGCGACCAACAGCTTCCGGGACAGCGCCATCCTTACGCCCTCCGGGACTTGCAGCGAGCGCACCCTTGTGTGCGCTTCTTTCAGCCGGTCCGCGACAAGTCCGTAGAGCTCGAGTTGACTGTCGCGTTCCATGCACAGATTGTGCCATCTGGGGCGAGTTGTCGCCTCATGGGGCCTCAACAAACGGCTGTGCCCCCCGCCGGAAGGCGGGGGGCACAGGAGCCGGGACGCGTTAGCCCCGGATGAATAAGCGCTGATCAGGCCTGAATCGTGCGCGGTTTGAAGCTCGGCCGGACGCTTTCGTAGGTCGCGATGTCCGCTTCGTTCTGAAGGGTGAGGGAGATGTCGTCCAGACCCTCCAGAAGACGCCAACGGGCATTGTCGTCCAGTTCGAACTCAGCCACGACGCCTTCGGCTCGGACCTCCCGGGCGACCAGGTCCACCGTGATCTCGGCGGTGGGATCGGCCTCGGTCAGCGCCCACAGCCGATCGACCGTCTCCTGCGGCAGCACCACGGTCAGCAGACCGTTCTTGAGGGAATTCCCGCGGAAGATGTCGGCGAAGCGCGAAGAGATCACGGTCTTGAAGCCGAAGTTCTGCAGGGCCCAGACGGCGTGTTCGCGGGAGGAACCGGTGCCGAAGTCGGGACCGGCGACCAGGACGGTCGCGCCCGCGCGCTCCGGCTGGTTCGTGATGAACGAGGGGTCCTTGCGCCAGGCCTCGAAGAGACCGTCCTCGAACCCGTCGCGGGTGATCTTCTTCAGCCAGTGGGCCGGGATGATCTGGTCGGTGTCGACGTTGCTGCGGCGCAGCGGCACGGCCCGGCCGGTGTGGGTGGTGAAGGCTTCCATGGTTATCGGGCTCCGGCGGTCGCGTTGGCGTCGGTCAGGTCGGCGGGAGAGGCCAGATGGCCGAGCACCGCGGTGGCCGCGGCCACCTGCGGGGAGACCAGGTGGGTCCGTCCGCCCTTGCCCTGCCGGCCCTCGAAGTTGCGGTTGGAGGTGGACGCGGAGCGCTCGCCAGGGGCCAGTTGGTCGGGGTTCATGCCCAGGCACATCGAACAGCCCGCGTGCCGCCATTCGGCGCCGGCCTCCTTGAAGACCTTGTCCAGGCCCTCGGCCACCGCTTCCAGCGCGACCCGGACCGAACCCGGGACGACCAGCATCCGTACGCCGTCGGCGACTTTGCGGCCCTCGATGATGCCCGCGACGGCGCGCAGGTCCTCGATGCGGCCGTTGGTGCAGGAACCTACGAAGACGGTGTCGACCTTGATGTCGCGCAGCGGCTGTCCGGCGGTCAACCCCATGTACTCCAGGGCCTTTTCGGCGGCGTTGCGCTCCGAAGCGTCCTCGTACGAAGCGGGATCGGGGACGTTGGCCGACAGCGGCGCGCCCTGACCCGGGTTGGTGCCCCAGGTGACGAAGGGGGACAGCGTGGTGCCGTCGATGACGACCTCGGCGTCGAAGGCCGCGTCGTCGTCCGAGCGCAGCGTCTCCCAGTAGGCGACCGCCGCGTCCCACTCGGCACCGACCGGGGCGTGGTCGCGGCCCTTGAGGTACGCGAAGGTGGTGGCGTCCGGGGCGATCATGCCCGCGCGGGCGCCCGCCTCGATCGACATGTTGCAGATGGTCATGCGGGCTTCCATCGACAGCTTCTCGATGGCGGCGCCGCGGTATTCCAGGATGTAGCCCTGGCCGCCGCCGGTGCCGATCCGGGCGATGATCGCCAGGATCAGATCCTTGGCGGTGACGCCCTCGGCCAGTTCGCCCTCGACCGTGATCGCCATCGTCTTGGGGCGGCCCAGCGGCAGCGTCTGGGTGGCCAGCACGTGCTCGACCTGGCTGGTGCCGATGCCGAAGGCCAGCGCGCCGAAGGCGCCGTGCGTGGAGGTGTGCGAGTCGCCGCAGACCACGGTGGTGCCCGGCTGGGTCAGGCCCAGCTGGGGTCCCACGACGTGGACGACGCCCTGCTCGACGTCACCCAGCGAATGCAGCCGGACGCCGAACTCCGCGCAGTTCTTGCGCAGCGTCTCCAGTTGGGCCCGGGAGACCGGGTCCGCGATCGGCTTGTCGATGTCGATCGTGGGGGTGTTGTGGTCCTCGGTGGCGATGGTGAGGTCGAGGCGCCGCACCGGGCGGCCCGCCTGCCGCAGGCCTTCGAAGGCCTGGGGGCTGGTCACCTCGTGCAGCAGGTGCAGATCGATGTAGAGGAGGTCGGGCTCGCCCTCGGCGCGCCGGACGACATGGTCGTCCCAGACCTTCTCCGCGAGTGTCCTACCCATCGCTTTCCCTCCGGCTCACCGTCCCGGACCCAGTGGTTCGTGGACCCGTACATACAGACTCGCTGTTTCTTGGAAAAATTGAACTTGCGTTTCACAGTGTGAGACGCGAATATCGTTTCATGGACAACTCTAGCGGCGTCGGCGTTCTCGACAAGGCAGCTCTGGTATTGAGCGCACTGGAGTCCGGTCCGGCCACCCTCGCCGGGCTGGTCGCGGCGACAGGGCTCGCACGACCCACGGCACATCGCCTTGCCGTGGCACTGGAACACCACCGGATGGTGGCGAGGGACATGCAGGGCCGGTTCATCCTCGGACCGCGGCTGGCGGAGCTCGCCGCCGCGGCCGGCGAGGACCGCCTGCTGGCCACGGCGGGACCGGTGCTCACGCACCTCCGTGACGTGACGGGCGAGAGCGCTCAGCTCTACCGGCGTCAAGGCGACATGCGCATCTGCGTGGCGGCGGCCGAGCGGCTGTCGGGTCTGCGGGACACCGTCCCGGTCGGCTCCACGCTTCCGATGAAGGCCGGTTCGGCCGCGCAGATCCTGATGGCCTGGGAAGAGCCCGAGCGGCTCCACCGGGGCCTGCAGGGCGCGCGGTTCACGGCCACGGCCCTGTCCGGCGTACGTCGCCGCGGCTGGGCCCAGTCGATCGGCGAGCGGGAGCCCGGCGTGGCCTCCGTGTCGGCGCCGGTGCGCGGCCCCTCGAACCGGGTGGTGGCCTCCGTATCGGTCTCCGGGCCGATCGAGCGGCTGACCCGGCACCCGGGGCGCATGCACGCCCAGGCCGTCATCGACGCGGCCGCCCGGCTGAGCGAGGCCCTGCGCCGCTCCGGCTGAGCCCTCCCGGCCTGCGACCTTCCCCTTCACACTCCCCCGGGCCCGGGGGCGCGTACGACGCCGCACACGTCCGAACGCGCGCCTCCGGGCCCGTACTTATGCCCGGGCCGGACCGGTGCCGGAAACAGCGAAGAGGCCCTCCGCGATGATCGCGGAGGGCCTCTTCTGTATGTACCCCCGACCGGATTCGAACCGGCGCTACCGCCTTGAGAGGGCGGCGTGCTAGGCCGCTACACAACGGGGGCCTGCCTGCAGTTACTGCGCTGGGCTACCAGGACTCGAACCTAGAATAAGGGAACCAGAAACCCTCGTGTTGCCAATTACACTATAGCCCATAGTGGTCTAGACCAGCTAGACAGTACCCCCGACCGGATTCGAACCGGCGCTACCGCCTTGAGAGGGCGGCGTGCTAGGCCGCTACACAACGGGGGCCCTAGCGATCCTGCATCAAGAGTCCGGGTGCGACCCTGGAGATCTCGCGGGAAGGATCTGTACCCCCGACCGGATTCGAACCGGCGCTACCGCCTTGAGAGGGCGGCGTGCTAGGCCGCTACACAACGGGGGCAAAGCACTGCGTTACTTCTGCACTGCGCTGGGCTACCAGGACTCGAACCTAGAATAAGGGAACCAGAAACCCTCGTGTTGCCAATTACACTATAGCCCACCAAAACACAACCCCTTGCGGGGGGTTTGTTTGGGTTGCGCTTCCGTTCCGGCCTTGCGGCCCGCACCGGCGGCGCAGAAAGAACATTACCGGATGCCTGACCGTGCTCCAAAACGGGTATCCCCGGCCAGCACGGCCGGAAGCTGTGCGAGACCGGTGATCCGGTACACCCCCTGAGGTGCGGGCCCGCGCCCCGGACCGCCCGCGGGAACGTGGCCTCCGGCCCGGTCGAGCCAGACCGCGACGAGCCCCGCGTCGCGCGCCCCGCGCCCGTCGATCTCCGGGTGGTCCCCCACGTACGCCACCTCCTCCGGCGCGAGGTCGAGCGCCTCGCAGGCCGCCAGGAACGCCCCCGCCTCGGGCTTGCTGACGCCCAGCTCGACGGCGCACACGAGCACCTCGAAGCGCTCGCGCAGGCCGAGCCGGCGCAGCTTGGGGTCCTGGTTGACCAGGGAGGAGTTCGAGAGCACGCCGTGCCGGTGGCTGCGGGCCAGCGCGTCCAGTACGGGCACCACGTCCGGGAAGACGGTCCAGGCGGCCTGGTAGTGCTCGACGTACCGGGCGAACCACGCGTCGGCCTCGGCGCCGCTCAGCGCGGGCTGGCCGAGGAAGTCCCGCACCCGGTCCCGGCGCTGCTCCTGGAAGTCGGTCTCACCGGCGGCGAAGCGGGCCCAGTGCCGGTCGGTGTGCGCACGCCAGAGCGCCAGCGCCTCGTGCGGCGCCCCGTACCGCCCGGCGATCCCCTCGCGCTCCAGATGGACGCGGAGGCCGGCCGTGTCGGCCCCGGTGTAGTCGAAGAGCGTGTCGTCGACGTCCCACAGCACCGCGCGTATCGCCATGCCCCGACCCTACGTCGCAAAGCCGCGGGGGCGGCGGCCTTTGCGGCTGCCGCCCCCGGGGAGGTGGTGCGTGATGCGTGATGCGGGGTGGTGTCTACGCGGACAGCTTCGCCAGGGCCGCGTCGATGCGGGACAGGGACTTGTCCTTGCCCAGGATCTCCAGCGACTCGAAGAGCGGCAGGCCCACCGTGCGGCCGGTGACCGCGACGCGGACCGGGGCCTGCGCCTTGCCGAGCTTGAGGCCGTGGACCTCGCCGGCGGCCAGGACGGCCTGCTTGAGCGACTCGGGGTCGCTCCAGTCGGCCGCTTCCAGGTTGGCGCGGGCCGTGGTCAGCAGGGCCGCGGGCTCGCCCTTCATCGCCTTGTCCCACGAGGGCTGGTCGAAGACCGGCTCGTCGAGGAAGAGGAAGTCGACGTTGGCCGTGATCTCCGACAGGACCGCCATGCGGGTCTGCGCGTGGGGGGCGATGGCCTCCCAGGCCGCCTGGTCGAAGGCCTCGGGGGCCCACGGGGCGTGCGGGGCGCGCAGCCAGGGGGTGCAGGCCTCGGTGAAGGCCTTCACGTCCAGCATGCGGATGTGGTCGCCGTTGATCGACTCGGCCTTCTTGAGGTCGAAGCGCGCCGGGTTGGCGTTGACGTCCGGGATGTCGAACTTCGCCACCATCTCCTCGATCGAGAAGACGTCCTGGTCCTTGGAGAAGGACCAGCCGAGCAGCGAGAGGTAGTTCAGCAGGCCCTCGGGGAGGAAGCCGCGCTCGCGGTACAGGTTGAGCGAGGACTCCGGGTCGCGCTTGGAGAGCTTCTTGTTGCCCTCGCCCATCACGTACGGCAGGTGCCCGAAGGCGGGGACCGCCTTGGCGATGCCGAGCTCGATGAGGGCGCCGTAGAGCGCGATCTGGCGCGGGGTGGAGGACAGCAGGTCCTCGCCGCGCAGCACGTGCGTGATCTCCATCAGCGCGTCGTCGACCGGGTTGACCAGGGTGTACAGCGGAGCGCCGTTGGCCCGGACGATGCCGAAGTCCGGCACGTTCTCGGGGGTGACGGAGATCTCGCCGCGGACCAGGTCCGTGAAGGTGATGGTCTCGTCGGGCATCCGGAAGCGGACGATCGAGGAGCGGCCCTCGGCCTGGTACGCCGCCACCTGCTCGGCGCTCAGCTCACGGCAGTGGCCGTCGTAGCCGGAGGGCTTGCCGGCGGCGCGGGCGGCGTCGCGGCGCGCGTCCAGCTCCTCCGTGGTGCAGTAGCACGCGTAGGCGTAGCCGCCGTCCAGGAGCTTCTTCGCGACGTCCGCGTAGATGTCCATGCGCTCGGACTGGCGGTACGGGGCGTGCGGGCCGCCCACCTCGGGGCCCTCGTCCCAGGTGAAGCCGAGCCAGCGCAGCGAGTCCAGCAGCTGGGCGTAGGACTCCTCGGAGTCGCGGGCCGCGTCGGTGTCCTCGATGCGGAAGACGAACGTACCGCCGTGGTGGCGGGCGAACGCCCAGTTGAACAGAGCCGTCCGGACCAGACCCACGTGGGGGTTGCCGGTCGGGGAGGGACAGAAACGTACGCGGACTGGTGCGTTAACCACGCTTGATCACCTTGTTGGTGAGAGTGCCGATGCCTTCGATGGTGACGGCGACCTCGTCGCCGACGTTGAGGGGTCCGACTCCGGCCGGGGTCCCCGTGAGGATGACGTCGCCCGGGAGCAGCGTCATGGCCTCGGTGATGTGCACGATCAGGTCCTCGATGGAGCGGACCATGTCGCTGGTGCGGCCGAGCTGGCGCTGTTCGCCGTTCACGGTGCACTGGATGGCCAGGTCGCTCGGGTCGAGGTCGGTCTCGATCCAGGGGCCGAGCGGGCAGGCGCCGTCGAAGCCCTTGGCGCGGGCCCACTGCTTCTCACGCTGCTGGACGTCGCGCGCGGTGAGGTCGTTGGCGCAGGTGTAGCCGAGGATGACGTCCTTGACGCGCTCGCGCGGGACGTCACGGCACATCCGGCCGATCACCACGGCCAGCTCGGCCTCGTGGTGGACGTCCTGGGAGAAGGAGGGGTACGCGATCGGATCGCCCGGGCCCACCACCGAGGTGGAGGGCTTGAAGAAGGTGATCGGCGCGTCCGGGACCTCGTTGCCCAGCTCGGCGGCGTGCTCGGCGTAGTTGCGGCCGATGGCCACGATCTTGCTCGGCAGCACGGGCGGGAGCAGCCGGACCCGGTCCCGGGAGGACGGGTCCAGCGGGACCTTCGTCCCCGACAGTTCGAAGTCCCCGTACGGGATGCCCTTGATGATGTCGAGGACGAGCCCGCCCTCGGCGCCGGGGGCTGCGTCGCCCTCGACCGCGCCGAAGGCGACATTTCCGTCGATCGAGAACCTGGCGATGCGCACGTGTTGCGTCTGCCCCTCTGTCCGTCCGCTGCGCGGCCCGTGTGGGCCGGAGTCTGCGGACTCCAGGCTAACGCGGCGGACCGGGGCACTTCGCTCGGTTTCCGCGCGCTGCGGGGTGACCTCGGTGCGGGGTTACGGCGCGGCGGGGGCCACCGGGGCGTCCATCAGGATGGTGCGGCGCGGGTTCGCGGTCTGGGTGGGCAGGTCGACCGAGTGCTCCGGCGTCTCAACCGACTGCAGCTCCTCGGCGTCCTTCAGGTGCGCGAGGGTGGTGCGGCGCGGGTTGGCTATGTTGCGGAACATCATCGTCGTCTTCTGCGTACTCATCGGAGTATCGGAACCCTCGGTCGGTTGTGGACCGGACGCACCTCGTGGGCGCCGGTTGTCGGGCGTGCCATCCCTGTAAAGAGCCAGGCTAAACATCTGAATCCCCCGAGGAACGGAGAAGTAATGGCCATGGCTGTGTGAGTTTGCTCACCAACGACCGGGCATTCCGGTCATTACGGTCAGTCAATTCAAGTTCCAGAAACGGACATTGCGCCACTGAATGCGCCATTCCGCTCCCGATCATCGCGACTGGGACACCGGGTCGGTCATAGCGTTTACACAGTTAAAGTCCGCTTTCTCCCGAAAGCGGTCCCACAACCGGTAGCACCTCTGTCACAAGTCGTCACCGACTCTCCGAGGGAGCCCTCGCACCTTGTTGGAGATCCGGCACTGTGCTGGAATTCGCGGGACCGCCGCGGGAATCAGCCGGCGCGCAAGCGGCGCGACTCAGCGCCGAGCGCGGCGGTAAGGAGAGGGAGACGCGCCGGTCACCGACGACCACCATGGGGCCGTCAGTGCCCCACGACTCGACACCGTCCCGCCGGTCGCCCGGAGGGACGCCTGGTCCAGAGGTTGCGAGCTAGTGCAGGGACGTTTCAAGAGGGATGGCAGCGCTGCGGCGGAGCAGGAGCCGCGCAGCGGGACCGACCGTGGCTCCTCGCCCCAGCACGCCCAGAACC
Organism: Streptomyces sp. NPDC002138; assembly: GCF_040296485.1. Classification (NCBI taxonomy): domain Bacteria; kingdom Bacillati; phylum Actinomycetota; class Actinomycetes; order Kitasatosporales; family Streptomycetaceae; genus Streptomyces; species Streptomyces sp. NPDC002138. The sequence goes on from NZ_JBEOXE010000010.1 coordinate 165,993, forward strand.
GCGGGCCGGCTGCCGGTGGCACGGGCCCCGACACGCCCCCCGCCGTGAAGGCGAAGGGCAGGGGCAAGACCCCCAAGGCGAAGACGAAGGCCAAGGCGAGCGGCAAGACCGCCTTGGAGGAGTCCGCCGAGCGGGACCAGGCGATACCGAAGGCCCCCAGTGGGCCCGGATCCCGGCTCGCCCTGCAGAACTGGCGCATCAGCACGCGACTGGTGTCGCTGCTGACCCTGCCGGTCGTCGCCGCCACCACGCTCGGTGGCTTCCGCATCAACGACTCGATGAACGACATCGCGCAGCTGGACCACATGCAGCTGCTGACGACGATGACCCGGCAGGCCACCAACCTGGCCGCCGCGCTCCAGGAGGAGCGCGACAAGTCCGCGGGTCCGCTGTCGGTGGCCAAGGCCGCCGCGGCCGCGCAGGCGGGCCAGGCGGGCACGGCCGGCCAGCCCGCGGCGCCGGCTCAGGCCAACAGCCTCGTCGAGGGCGTGCGCGACCAGACGGACGCCGCGGCGACCGCCTTCGCCAGCGCGACCGACAAGATCGACAGCGCCCAGGACAAGGACGACACCCTCAAGTCGATCCGCAACAACGTCCTGCAGATCGGCCGCCAGCTCTCGGGCATCGAGGACATCCGCAAGAAGGCGTACCAGAACAGCGCCCAGCAGACGGTCTCCGAGTACAACGGTCTGATCGTCTCACTGCTCTCGCTCTCCCAGGACATGGCCCAGGCCACCTCCAGCCCGGAGATGATCAAGCGCACGCGCGCCCTGGCCGCCTTCTCCTCCGCCAAGGAGTACGCCTCGATCCAGCGCGCGGTCATCGCCGCGGCGCTGCCCGAGACCGGCGACAAGCCCGGCAAGCTCAGCGAGAACGACCGTCTGTACGCCCTGGCCGCCCAGCGCGGCGAGAGCCAGGCGAAGAAGACCTTCGAACTCGTCTACCAGGGCAAGCCCGAAGAGCTCCTCCAGTCGCTCGGCGACGGCAACAGCGAGATCGGCACCGCCGACCACTACGCCCGCCGCGTGCTGACCACCGAGGGCCAGTTCGGCAAGGAGAAGAACCGGTCCTGGATGGACTGGTACGACGCCGACGACACCAAGCTCGCGGCCATGAAGGTCATCGAGCTCACCCTGCTCGACGACATGGAGCAGAAGGCCCGCGAGCTCAAGACCGAGTCGCAGCAGGACGCCATCATCAACGGTGCGCTGATCCTCCTCGTCCTCGGTGTCTCCCTCGTCGGCGCCTTCGTCATGGCCCGCTCGATGATCCGCTCGCTGCGCCGCCTGCAGGACACCGCGACCCGGGTCGCCCAGGAACGTCTGCCCGAGCTGGTCAAGCAGCTCTCGGAGACCGACCCGCAGGACGTCGACACCTCCGTGGAGTCGGTCGGTGTGCACTCGCGCGACGAGATCGGCCAGGTGGCCGCGGCCTTCGACGACGTGCACCGCGAGGCCGTCCGCCTCGCCGCCGAGCAGGCCCTCCTGCGGGGCAACGTCAACGCGATGTTCACCAACCTCTCGCGCCGTTCGCAGGGCCTCATCCAGCGCCAGCTCTCGCTCATCTCCGAGCTGGAGTCGCGCGAGGCCGACCCGGACCAGCTGTCCTCGCTCTTCAAGCTCGACCACCTCGCGACCCGCATGCGCCGTAACGGCGAAAACCTCCTCGTCCTCGCGGGCGAGGAGCCGGGCCGCCGGTGGACCCGCCCCGTCCCGCTCGTCGACGTGCTCCGCGCCGCGGCGTCCGAGGTGGAGCAGTACGAGCGCATCGAACTCTCGTCGGTGCCCGGCACCGACGTCGCCGGCCGCGTCGTCAACGACCTCGTGCACCTGCTCGCCGAGCTGCTGGAGAACGCCACGTCGTTCTCCTCCCCGCAGACCAAGGTGAAGGTCACCGGTCACGCACTGCCCGACGGCCGCGTGCTGGTCGAGATCCACGACACCGGCATCGGCCTGTCCCCCGAGGACCTGGCCGCGATCAACGAGCGGCTCGCCTCGCCGCCCACCGTGGACGTCTCGGTCTCGCGCCGCATGGGCCTGTTCGTGGTCGGCCGCCTGTCCCTGCGACACGGCATCCGGATCCAGCTGCGTCCCTCCGACTCGGGCGGTACGACGGCACTCGTCATGCTCCCGGTCGATGTGGCCCAGGGCGGCAAGAAGCCGGCTCCCATGGCGGGCCAGGGCGCCCCGGGCATCCCGGGCGCGGCCGGCCAGCAGGGCGCGGTCGCGGGTCAGGGCGCGCGTCCCCCCGTGGGCGCGGCGCCGCAGCGCGGCCAGGTCGCCGGCGGCGGTCAGCGCGCCGCGCTGCCGGGTCGCGACAGCTCCGGCCAGCAGCGTCCCCAGGGACAGCAGGGCCAGCAGAACCAGCAGGGCGGCCGGGGTCAGCCGCGACCAGGTGCGGCATCTGCGTGTCGAGCAGCGCCACCAGATCGTCGGCGAGCAGCCGCAGCCGGCCGGCCTCGGCGGACTGCCCCACGGACC